>CANFOR010000156.1 GCA_947448675.1 Betaproteobacteria bacterium | reverse complement strand
CTGCCAACCTGGCCACCGAATACTTCAAGCTACAAACCGGCGCATCACTCTTGCATGTGCCCTACCGCGGCACTATTCCCGCCGTGACCGACTTGGTGGGCGGGCAGATCCAGGTGCTGTTCACTGGCGCACCAGCGGTGATGGGCCAAGTCAAGAGTGGCCAACTGCGGGCGCTGGCGGTGTCGTCGCCGCAGCGCTTGGCGGCCCTGCCCGAGCTGCCCACCATGGCCGAGGCCACTGGTATCAAAGGCTTTGAGGCCGACCAGTGGTACGGCTTGGTGGCCCCAGCAGGCACGCCCAAAGAGGTGGTAGCCAAGCTCAATGCGCAGATCAACCGTGCGCTCAATTCCCCGGAACTCAAAGAGCGTTTGGCCCAAGAGGGCGCGCTGGCCAACCCGACCACGCCCGAGGCCTTTGGCCAGCACATTGCGCGCGAAATTGCGCGCTGGAAGAGCGTTATCCAGACCGGTTTGGTCAAGGCAGAATAGAGCCCCTGTCTAAAGCCCTTTTAGGTTTTGCAATTTCAAAGTTTAAGAATATGAGTGAACAAAAATTTGGCCTCGCCGGTGTGATGGGTTGGCCCGTTGCGCATTCGCGCTCGCCCAAGCTACACAACTACTGGCTGCAAAAATACGGTCTGCTCGGCGCTTATGTGCAACTGCCCGTGGCCCCCGGCCAATTGCCAGTGGCCTTGCCCGGCCTCGCGGCCCTGGGCTTTAGGGGTTGCAACATCACCATTCCGCACAAAATTGACGCCCTGCGCTTGGTGCATGCGCTCGACCCGGTAGCCCAGCGCATGGGCGCTATCAATACCATCGTGGTCCAGCCCGACGACTCGCTCAAAGGCTTTAACAACGACGGTTTTGGCTACATCCAAAGCTTGCTCGACGCCAAGCCCGACTGGCGCGCCGACGCCGGGCCTATCACGGTGCTGGGCGCAGGTGGTGCGGCGCGGGCTGTGGTGCTGAGCCTGGCCGAACGCGGCGCCAAAGAAATTCGCCTGCTCAACCGCTCGCCCGAAAAAGCCCAGGCCTTGGCCGCCGAGTTTGGTGGCCCCATCATCGCCCTGCCCTGGAGCGAACGCCACCACGCGCTCAGCGGCGCGGCCCTGCTGGTCAACACCACCAGCCAAGGCATGCACGGCCAACCCGCGCTAGAGCTGGACTTGGCCCAACTGCCCACCAGCGCATTGGTGTCGGACGTGATTTACGTGCCGCTCGAAACCCCGCTCTTGGCCGCAGCCAAAGCACGCGGCAACCCTACCGTCAACGGCCTGGGCATGCTGCTCAACCAAGCCCGGCCCGCATTTGCGGCTTGGTTTGGCGTGATGCCCGAGCTGACACCCGAGTTGCGCGCAGCGATTGAAGCCACGTTGTAAGCCCCTTCTTTAAGCCCCGCGATAAAGCCCATGCTTTCTAAAACGAAAGCCTGCCTGCCGTGACCGACTTTTCCATCTACACCCAGCCCAAGGTTGACAGCCACTGCCATGTGCTCGACCCGCAGGGCTTTGCCTATGCCAGCGAGGTAGCCTACCGCCCGGCAGGGCAAGAAACCGGCAGCGCCGACTACTTTGCCCAGGTGCTGGCCGCTTACGGCGTGCAGCACGCGCTGCTGGTTGGTCCCAACAGCGGCTACGGTTTTGACAACCGCTGCTTGCTCAGCGCCATTGCCCAAGGGCAAGGTCGCTTCAAGGGCATTGCCGTGCTGCCGCTGGACGCATCGACCGAGCAACTGGCCGAGCTGCAAGCCCAGGGCATTGTGGGTGTGGCGTTTAACTACGCACTGCACGGCCTGGCCTACTACGCCCAGGCCGAGCCGCTCTTTGCGCGTTTAGCGGCCCTGGGCATGTTTGTGCAGGTGCAGGTAGAGCACAGCCAAATGGCGGCCTTAGAAGGCTCTTTAAAGGCCTGCGGCGCGCCGATTTTGATCGACCATTGCGGCCGACCCAGCGTGGCCGAAGGCTTGCACGGCCCCGGCTTTGTCGCCCTGCTGCGTTTGGCGGAAACTGGCCGCGCCACCGTCAAACTCTCGGGCTTTGCCAAGTTCTCGTGCCAGCCCTACCCCTTTGCCGACGCCCTGCCCTATGTGCAGGCCCTGCTGCAAGCCTATGGGCCCACGCACTGCCTCTGGGCCTCCGACTGGCCCTTCCTCAAAGCCGACAGCCGCCTGGACTACGGCACGCTTTTGCAGCTCTTCGCCCAAGCCGTGCCCAACGCCGCCATGCGGCACAGCATTTTGTGGGATACGCCCAGGCGCTTGTTTGGCTTTGGCGACACGAGGTAAAACGGCCTGAAAGGCGCATGGAGTTTGCGTAGACAGCTATAAATTTTGTAGCGTTTGATTGTATCGAAGCAAAAGGTAACGCTCACGCCACCCAAAAGCAAACCGTGGCGGTGAGCCTTGCAACCCAGCAAGGCTCACCGCTTCGCATACAAAACGCCCTCAGCCACCATCGCTTCAATCGCCTGCGCATCAAAACCCAGAGCCCGTGCAATCTCGCGGTTGTGCTCTCCCAGGGCGGGCGCAACCAAGCTTGGCGTGGTGTCTACATCTGAGAAATGAAACGGCAAATTTGGCATTTTGATTTTGCCAAGGCGCGGATGGTCTTGTTCCAAAATCATGCCACGCGCAAGGATTTGTGGGTCGTTCACCACCTCATCAATGCGCTGGACTTTGGCGCTGGGCACTTGCGCTGCATCCAAGATGGCCAGGCACTCGGCAACACTGGCTTGTTGGCCCACCCAATCACGTGCCAATTTCAAAATTTCGTGCCGGTGTGCGTTGCGGCCACTCAAAGTGTGAAAGCGCGTATCTCCCGCTAGTGCTTGGCCACCCATGAGCCTGGCAAAGCGTGCCCAAGAGTCGTCTACTTGCGCGGCAATCACCAAGTCGCCGTCCTTGGCACTGAATACGCCGTACAGCGTCGAAGTAGGCAAGTCATGCCCCGTCTGCACAGGAATCTCTTGGCCATTGGACAAGGTATAACACTGCACCGCGTATTCGTGCATGGACACCAAACAGTCGTAGAGCGCCATGTCGATGTGCTGCCCTAGCCCCGACTTCACCCGCCCGAGCAGCGCTGCGCACACCGCCGCCACGCCGTGGATGCCGGTATACATATCGCCCAGCGCAATGCGCAGCATGGGCGGCGCTTCGCCAGGGTTGCCCACCATCGCCATGATGCCGCTCTTGGCCTCCGCAATGAGGCCAAAGCCCGCGCGGTGCGACTCGGGGCCAGTGTGCCCATAGGCTGAAATCGAGCAGTAAACAAGCCCCGGATTGCGCGCAGCCAAGCTCGCGTAGCCCAGGCCCAGCTTGGTCAGCGCGCCGGGGCGGTAGTTCTCGACAAACACATCAGCGCTATCGCAAAGTTTGTCCATCACCGCCTTGCCGCGTGGGTCTTTCATGTTCACGCACAGACCTTTTTTGCCCATGTTTTGCTGCATGAAATAACCCGACTCCCAATGCCCCGCAAACTCGCCCTGCCCCTCTAGCTGGTACGGATAGGCGCGTCCCGCATCGCCCTCTTCAGGGCGCTCGACTTTGATGACCTCTGCACCCATAGCAGCCAGGCACCTGGACAGATACGGCCCGGCCAGGAAGTGGCTGTAATCGACGACACGAATGCCCGCTAAAGGAAGGGCCTGTTTTGGCATCGCTTGGTTTGGAAACTCCTGTGTCATTTTTATCGTTCTACATCAAACAGTACTGCGCCTTTTTTGATGGCGCTCTTGGCAATCACACTGCGGTGGATTTCACTGGTGCCGTCAAAAATGCGGTAGATACGCGCATCGCGGTAATAGCGCTCAATGGCCAGCTCTTTGCAAAAGCCCATGCCGCCAAAGACTTGCACGGCGCGGTCGGTGACGCGCCCCAGCATTTCAGCGGCATACACCTTCACCATGGCAATTTGCTCGCGTGCGTCCTGTCCTTGGTCGAGCAGCCAAGCAGCGTGGTAGACCATCCAGCGTGCCGCGTTGATTTCGATCACGCTATCGGCAAGCTGATGCTGCACCATTTGGAAGTCCGCAATGGCTTGGCCAAAATGCTTGCGCTCGCTTGCGTAGTCCAGCATCAACTCGCACACATGGCTGGCTTTGCCCACCGCCCGCGCACCGACCTGGGCCAGGCGCACCACGTTCAGCGCACCCATCGCCAATTTAAAGCCCTGCCCTTGCTCGCCCAGTAAACACAAGGGCTCTAGCACCATGTTGTCAAAAAAGAGTTCGACATGCGGCGTTCCGCGCAGCCCCATCATGGCTTGGTCTTTGCCAACCGTCAGGCCCGCAAGCGACTTGTCCACCATGAACATCGAGATCGATTTTTCATTGGTCTTGGCCGACACCAAATAAAAATCGCTCCAAAGGCCATCGCTAATAAAGTGCTTGCTGCCGTTCAAAACCCAGTTGCCGTCTGCGTTTAACTTGGCCTGGGTTTTGATGCCTGCAGCGTCCGAGCCAGCGCCCGGCTCGGTGATGGCAATTGAACAGGTGCGCGTGCCCGCAACGCTGGGTTGGAGCCAACGCTCAATCTGTTCGCCCTTGCAATGCAAGAGCGGCTCGTACACATTGCCAAACGCGCGGCGAATGAGGTAGTCGCTGGTGCGGCCAAACTGCTCTTCGCACAAAATGCGGTCTAGGTTGGAGAGCCCGCCGCCACCCAACGCGGTCGGCATATTCAGCGCATACAGACCCAACTGCTTGGCCTTGTGGTGAATCGACCTTGCGACCTCGTCATCCAATTTGCCGTCTGCCTCTAGCTTGTCCTCCAACGGGCTCAATTCCTCTTGGATGAATCTGCGCACCAGCGCAATCATCATTTTTTGCTCATCGTTGAGTGCGAAATTCATGCGGGTACACCTTGCTTGTCTTTCATGGAATCAAAAAATAGGCTGCAAAGCGCATGGACATTGCGTAAGCAGCTATAGATTTTGTAGCTTAAAAAAACCTACTGCCGCTCAATCTTGGCCCGTGCGATCACCTCGCTCCAGCGTTTGATCTCGCTGGCCAGGAGCTCATGCGCCTCTTCGCTGCTACTGCCTTGGGCGTTGAGGCCTAAGTCGGCCAGGCGTTTTTTGACATCGCCTTTGGCCAGCACGCTTTGCAGTTCGCGCTGTAGGCGGGCCACGGTGTCTTTGGGGGTTTTGGCGGGCACAGCCAAGCCGTTCCAGGAGCTGACGTTAAAGCCGGCCAAGCTGCCACCGGCTTCTCGCACGCTGGGTACGTCGGGCAAGCTGGGGTTGCGCGCGCTGCCCAGCACGGCCAGGGCGCGCAGGCTGTGGCTTTGCAGCTGGGGCATGAGCGGGCCCAAGATGTCGACCATGGCGTCAATGCCGCCGCCGCGCAGGGTGGTCATGACGGGCGTGCTGCCGTTGAAGGGTACGATTTGAAACTCCAAGCCCGCGCTGGCCTTGAACAGCTCGGCGGCCAGGTTTTGCGTGGTGCCAATTTGCGGTGTGCCGACGTTAAGCTTGCCGGGGTTGGCGCGGCCATAGGCCAGCAGCTCGGCCAGGCTCTTGAAGCGCCCGCCTTCGTTCACCGCAATCACCAGGTCAAAACTGGCCAACTTCGAGACGGGCGTGAAGTCTCTCAACGTGTCAAACGGCAGGCTCTTGAACAAGGCCGCGCTGACCGCGCTGCCACTGGAGATGAGCAGCAGGGTGTGGCCGTCGGGCTCGGCATGGGCCACCTGCTCGCCCGCCACAATGCCGCCCGCGCTGGGCTTGTTGTCGATGCTGACGGCTTGGCCCAAAGCTTCGGCCAGCTTTTGCCCCACGGTGCGCGCCGTGATGTCGGCCGCGCCGCCCGCGGCATTGGGCACAACGATGCGCAGGGGTTTGCTAGGAAAGCTGGTGGGCGTGCTTTGGCCGTAGCTGAGGCTGGCACCGAGCAGGCACGCGAGTGCGCACCATGCTCGCAGGCTGGTGTGAAGCTTGGTGCGCCGGTTTGCGTGCAGCGTTGCGCGGCGCTTGGTGGGTAGCAAAGTGCGAAAGGGCATGGTCAAGCTGTGGGCTGCGGGCCAACGCTGTGGCCCATGTGGAAAAAGTAGGAAGGCCTACTTTAACTGCACCGAGCCGCTGACCATCACACTCACGGCGCTCTTGCCTGCTTCGACGGGCACAGCAGCGTCGGCCGAGGCCATGCGCGCCTGCATGGCCATCATTTGCGGACGTGGGCCGTAGCCCTGCTCGTTGGCGTTGACGGAAACCTCGCGCAGGCTGTAGCTGCTAAAACCAAAAGCTTTGGCGATGTCTGCCGCCTTGGCTTTGTAACGCTCGATGGCCTGGGCCTGCGCTTCGCTCTCGACCTTGTGGCGTTGCTCGCGCGACAGGCCAAAGCCCACGTTGCTCAGCGTCAGGCTTTGGATTTTGCCCGCCGCTGCGCTGATGCGCGCAAAGTCGCGGCCTTCCAACACCAGCTCGGTGCTGCCCTGCCAGCCATTGATTTTGCCGTTGCTGCCGTAGCGTGGGCTGAGGCTGAAATTGCCGGTGCGCACGTCCATTTGGCCGGGCAACGCTGTTTTTTTGGCTTCAAGCAAGGCTGCGTCGAGCGCGCTTTTGAGCTGGGTTTGCACGCTG
>CANFOR010000155.1 GCA_947448675.1 Betaproteobacteria bacterium | reverse complement strand
ATGCTGAGTTTGTAGTCTTCTAAACCGAGCGGATTTTCGAGCACCAAGGCGCTCACCCGCTCAGGGTAGCGGCGCGCAAAATGCACGCCCAACATGCCGCCCATGCTGTTGGCGATGATGGCCACACGCGCTAATTTGAGCCTGTCCAGTAAAAACAGGGTGTTGGCCGAGAGCATCTCAAAGCTGTAGCGCAAATCGGGCTTAGAAGATTTGCCAAACCCAATTTGGTCGGGCGCGATCACCCTGTAGCCCTGCGCGCTCAGCGCTTGGATGGTGTTGGCCCAGTAGTCACTGCCAAAATTTTTGCCATGCATCAGTAGAACCGTTTTGCCATTGGGCTGGGCCGCGGCCACGTCCATGTAGAGCATGCGCACCGGCTGGCCTTGCAGCTCAAACTGCAGGTTCTGCAAGGGGTAGGGGTAGGCCCAGCCCTCCATGGCCACGCCCAGGGCGGGGCTGTCGGCGTAGCTGGGGGCTGGCGTGGCCGTGGCGGGCGCGCTGGTTTGCGCCCAGAGCGGGCTGCAGAGCAGGTACATGCCTAAGCTGAAGTGAAGGGTGCGCAGTACGCGCAAGCAAGGTGTATTCATAAAAATTGGGATAGTCTCAAAGTGCGTGCTTAACGCATTGTCAGCGATCGGCGCAGTTGGCAAGCTGAGCCCGGGGATGAGGCGTTGGTGAATGGTGCACCGGTGATTCGACTAGCCTTTGCCACCAGCTGTGCCGGTTGTGGCAGCTGCCTTTGGCAGCACGTTGCGCGTGATGCCGTCCTTGCAAGTAGCATCGGGCGGCTTTGTGGGTGCTGGCCTGGGGTGTACCAATTTGCAGCCCTATTTTTGCAGCCCTCTTCAACTTGAACTTTGACCCTGCCGGCGAGTGGTCGGTTCGCAGTGGCTACCACGCAACCCGTGGAGTCAGTTACATGCTGAGCGTGACGCGTGATAACCGGCAAAACCCCGACCAATAGCACGTGCACGCGTTCTACGGCACGCCCCAGCCAAGTGGTGATCGTCTGGGCATCAACCTGTTGTTCAAGCGTGGCTTGGTGAACGGCCCTCCGATTTCACGCAGTTGAAAAATGAACGCAGTACACTGCCGCCTGTGTTGCGCCGCCTTTGGTTTTCTACTTTGCTTTCGCTGTGCCTGCTGTTTTCACAGCAGGCAGTCTTGCTGCACGAGCTGGGGCATTGGGGTGCAGGCGGTGGCACTGTGCAGAGCGGCGCATATGCACAGCGCGTAGCAACGCAGGCCGTGCCCCATGCGTCGGCCGTACCTGCTGCCGCTGAGCTCTGTGGCACCTGCCTAGCCTATGCGCAAATGGCGTCGGCTTTGCCCACGCCTTGGCAGGCTTTAGAGCTGGGAACGCAGCGCCCACTTGATTTTTTAGCTATATTTTTTGTAGCTTACAGCGCGCCTACGCCGGTCGCCAGCATACGCGGGCCACCGGCCTTCCTCTGAAATTGTTTACGCTCCTGCCGCGTTTTGCGGCGGGTTTTGTTGCTTTCATTGGAAACCGCATGCCTATTTTTTCTCGACAATGGTTCGCTTTGGCGTCTTGCTTTCCGGCTCTGGTGTGGTCGCAAACCACACCCAGCGCCGCGCCCCCCGACACCGCATTGGGTGCCATCACCATCACCGACAAGCGCTTAGACGCCGCGCGCAATGTGCTCTCGCCTAGCACTGGCAGCACGGTCTACAACTTTGACCAAAGCGACATCGAAGCCCTGCCACTGGGTGCCAGCACGCCGCTCAACCAGGTGCTGCTGCAAGCGCCGGGCGTGGTGCAAGACGCGTACGGCAGCATCCATGTGCGGGGCGACCATGCCAATGTGCAGTACCGCATCAATGGGGTGGTGATTCCCGAGCCGATCTCGGGTTTTGGCCCCGCAATCGACACCCGCTTTGCCAACGAGATCAACTTCCTTACCGGCGCCCTTCCAGCGCAATACGGCTACCGCACCGCTGGCGTCGTGGACATCAAAGCCAAGGGGGCAGAGCTAGAAAACGGGGGTGAAATCGGCAGCGTCATGGGTGAGCAAGGGCATCGCGAGGTCAATGGATCGCTCTCCGGTAACAAGGGGCCAGTGTCGTATTTTGTCAGCGGCACTGCGCTGCAAAATAATTTGGGCATTGAAAACACCACCAGCGCGGTGGATGCGCTGCACGACCACTCCCACCAGGGTAAGGGTTTTGCCTACCTGGGCTACCAGATCGACGGCGTTAGCCGCTGGAGCTTGATGGCGGGCAGCTCGACTTCGCGCTTTCAAATCCCCAATATGCCGGGCCAAGTTGCGCCCTACAGCCTGGCGGCTAACGTGCCCCCGCCTTCGGCCAGTCTCGACGCGAACCAAAACGAAAGCAACCGCTTTCAGGTGCTGAGCTACCAGCGCAGCCATGACGGGCCGCTGGACTTTCAGCTCGCGCTCTTCCACCGCAACAGCACCGTAGACTACCAGCCCGACGCAGTGGGCGACCTGGTTTACAAGGGCATCGCGGGCAGCATCCAACGCGCCAACGAAAGCTATGGCTCGCAGTTCGATACCAGCTACAAACTGAACCCCCAGCACACCCTGCGCATGGGCTTGTTTGCGCAGCGCGAAAGCATGCAAATCAACAACAACGCGCTGGTGTTCCCTGCGGATGCCAGCGGCAACCAGATCAGTAGCACGCCCATCAATATCGCGGACAACACGCAGATCAAGGGCAACTTGGTCGGTCTGTATCTGCAAGACGAATGGAAGCCGCAAGCCAAGCTCACCATCAACTATGGTCTGCGCTACGACCAGGTCAATACCGTCAGCAATGAGCACCAGTTCAGCCCGCGCCTGGGCATGGTCTACGAGCTGAGCCAGCAGACCCGTTTGCACGCGGGCTTTGCGCGCTACTTCACACCGCCACCTACCGAGAAGATCGACACCACCTCGGTGGCGCTGTTCCAAAGCACCACGAATGCTTTGCCATCCAATGCCGACACCTCGGTGCGGGCCGAGCGCTCCAACTACTACGACCTAGGCCTGTCGCACCTGCTCACGCCCCAACTCGCGCTGGGCCTCGACGCTTACTACCGCGAGGTGAGTAACTTGCAAGACGAAGGGCAGTTTGGCAACGCACTGGTGTACTCGGCCTTCAACTTTGCGCAAGGCCGCATTGGCGGGGTAGAACTGTCGGCCAACTACCGCGACGGCAACTTAGGTGCTTATGCCAATGTGGCGCACTCACAAGCCATGGGCAAGAACGTGAGCACCGGGCAGTTCAACTTTTCTCAAAGTGAACTCAACTACATCGCCAACAACTGGGTGCACCTGGACCACGACCAAGCCTGGACGGGCTCGGCAGGCCTGAGCTACCGGCAAGGCAACACCAGCTACAGCGCCGACCTCATCCTGGGCAGCGGCCTGCGCCGTGGTTTTGCCAACACCGAAAGCCTGCCGGGGTATGCCCAGGTGAATGCTGCCATCGCACAAAAATTCACCGCCCCGGGCCTGGGCACGGTGAACGCGCGCCTATCGGTTATCAACCTGTTGGACCGCAGCTATCAGTTACGCGACGGCAGCGGCATTGGCGTAGGTGCGCCGCAATGGGGGCAGCGCCGCACGCTGTATGTGAGCCTGTCCCACCCTTTTACTTGGTAAGCGGTTTGGCAAGGGCTCAGGGCTCACCGTCTTTAAACGGAAGTACTTTGCCTGCCGGGATGCCTTCTTCCGACATGGCCAGCAGCATGGCCACGGTGACATAGGTGCCTGCCACGGTGGTCAGGTCGACCACTTGTTGCTCACCCAAAATTTGTTTGGCGCGGGCAAAGGTGGTGTCGCTCACTTTGTGGTTCGCCGTTAACTCGGTGACAAAGTCATAGACAGCCGTTTCGTCATCCTTCATGTTGCTGGGGCGCTTTTGGGCTTTCAGCTCAGCCACGATTTCGGGCGACAAGCCAGCCTTCACCGCCAGCGGTGCGTGAGCGAACCACTCCACCTGCGAACGCCATTGACGGCCAATGATGAGGATGGCAAATTCATTCAAACGCAGCGCGACCGAGGAGTTCCAGCGCAGGTAATAGAGTAAGTCAAACATGCGCTGACCCAGCACCGGGCTGCGCAGCAACGGGTTGTAAGGCCCGCCCAGGCCCACGCTGGAGACGTTCATGATCTGCTGGCCCAAAGGCTTTTGGTAAACGTTGAGTTGGTCTACCGTTTGCGGCGCAAAGCGCGGCGCTTTGGCGGGGGCGCCAGTGTCGGCAGCGGCAGCGCTGAGGCTGGCACCAGCCAGCACTGCGCAGGCGGCCAGAAGGGTGAACTTGGTTTTCATGCGGTCTCCAGATGTTGTGATGAAAGGAGCTTGAAGGCTCAAGCGCATTCATCGTATCTGGGCCGCAGTGCCTGCCTAGCGAGGGAAACTACGTGCAAGCGCTTGGAGGCGCAGACGCTAGCCTAGTGCAACGGGTTGTACAGCCCGGTGCAGTGCTTTTACAAAATCTGTCTGCGTAAGGATGCCCACCAGTCGTTGTTCTGCATCGATCACAGGAATATGATGGTGCCCGCCTTGTGAAAATAATGGCACCAGTTCAATTACATAGCGCTGGGCGCTGGCCACTCTTACTTGGCGGGTCATGATTTGGCCGACCACCTCGGGCTTGTCAGAGTGGCTGGCACCACTGCGGCGCACAAAGGCCAGTAAACGCATGCCCAAACCGTCGCTGACGTCTTGATTTACTTGGCGCAAAAAATCCGAAACCGTCACGATGCCTACGATGCGGCGCGCACGGTCAACAACCGGCAAAGCCTTGACACTGTGCTTACGCATTAAGGCCCAGGCCTCGTCGAGCGGGGTTCCGAATTCGACCGATACAGGCTGCGGCGTCATGACGTTGGCGCACGACAGTTGAGCAAGATTGCGTTGATACGCTGCAGATTCTGCATGGTGCAGCAAGTCCGCAAGGTCATCCCTATTGAGCCCCAAAGATTGGTGAAAGTGCATGAGGGCTTCGTCCAGATCGACTTTGCTAAAGCGCGTAGCTCCTGTGCTCGCTCGTGCCACATGGGGATAGTCTCGGCCTGTTAAACGGTTGTACAACACGCCGCACAAAACCAGTAATACAGAGTTGGTCAATACCGGAAACAAAGCAAACACGGGCTGCGTTGTGTGGGTCAGCACTGCCAGCAATGCAACAGCGCCACTGGGCGGGTGCATGCATCGCAGAGCAAACATGAGTGATATTGCCAACGCAACGGCGCTTGCTGCCGCCAGCGCTGGATCGGCAATATAGCTTGCGCAGGCAACGCCTAACAAAGCAGAAATCGTATTCCCGCCCACCACGACCCAGGGTTGTGCCAACGGGCTTGCTGGCATAGCAAATACCAATACTGCGCTGGCACCCAGCGGTGCCACAAGCCATGAGAGTGGCAACGGCGATGAGCCCAGCCCACGACAAATCAAGGCCGTGAGGAAGATACTCACAAATACGCCCAGAAGAACGCGCCAACGCTCAGGCCAGTCTACCGCTGGTTGAATGCCCAATGTGTTGGCCCAGGTTCTGGGCATGGGCCATGGCTTGTTGCGCATAGTGTGCCGTAGTTCCTTGGCTGAGATTTATGCGTAAGCCTGCTTCCAGCCCAAGCCCGCGCTGGTACCACCCGCTACCGCGCCGCGCGCAGGCTGGTACTCGCAGCCGACCCAGCCTTGCCAACCGCATTGTGTGGCCACTTCGTCGATGAGTTTGAACAGGTAGTCGTAGTTCAGCTCGCCGCTGCCGGGCTCGTGGCGCTCGGGCACGCTGGCAATTTGAAAGTGGCCAACACGGCCCGTGGGCAGGTATTGGCGGATTTTGGTGGCCACGTCGCCTTCGACAATTTGACAGTGGAACAAGTCCATTTGCACTTGCAAATTGGGGGCGTCTACCGCGTCTAATATTTCATGCGCGTGGTCTTGGCGGTTTAAAAAATAGCCGGGCACGTTCCGCGTGTTGATAGGCTCGACCATGATGTTCACGCCCTGTTCTGCCGCCAGGGCGCAAGCCCAGCGCAGGTTGTTGATGTAGCAGTCTTGCGCAGCAGCGCGGCTGCCCGCTAGGGGCACCAAGCCCGCCAGCACATGCACCCGCGTGCAGCTCAGCACGGCGGCGTATTGCAGGGCCGCCAGCACACCCGCGCGAAACTCGGCCTCGCGCCCCGGCACGCAGGCGGTGCCGCGTTCGCCGGCAGCCCAGGCTTGGTTGAAGGCCACGGTGTCGCTGCCGCCCGGTGGCGCGTTGAACAAGGCCATGTGCAAGCCATGGGCATCTAAGCGTGTTTTGATGTCAGCGGCGGGCCACTCGTAGGGGAACAAAAACTCCACTGCCTTAAAGCCGTCTTTTGCAGCCGCTTCAAAGCGTTCTGAAAATGGCAGCTCGTTGTAGAGAAAAGACAGGTTGGCAGCAAATTGGGGCATGGTAATTTTTTTTGAAAAACAGTTTAAGCGAACAACAAACGCAGCACACAGCCGAGCACTGCACTGGCCACAATCACGCGAATCACGCCTTGCTTGAATTGGAAAAATGCCAGCGCAGCAGCCAGGGACAAGGCCATGGCCACCCAGTCGATGCGGATGCCAAAAAGGCTGAAAGCGCTTGCCGATTGTGCGATGTT
>CANFOR010000154.1 GCA_947448675.1 Betaproteobacteria bacterium | reverse complement strand
ATGACAACGGAAAGCGAGTTGATCAATTCCCCCATCGTCCAAAGCAAGCTGCCTTTATTGGCCGAGGCCGCCAAGCTGATTGCCGACCCGCAGGTGCGCAACCGCGGCACGATCGGTGGCGACATTGCCCACGGCGACCCGGGCAATGACCACCCGGCTTTGTCGATTGCTCTGCACGCGCAATTTGTGCTCGAAGGCCCCAAAGGTCGGCGCACGGTGTCGGCCGACGATTTCTTCCTCGGCACATACATGACCCTGCTCGCAGACGATGAGGTGATGTGCGAGATCCGCATGCCCGCCCTGGCGCAAGGCGCCGGCTGGGCCTATGAAAAACTCAAACGCAAAACTGGCGACTGGGCTACCGCAGGCTGCGCCGTGGTCATGCAAGCCAAGGGCGGCGTGGTGAGCCATGCGCGCATTGCGCTGACCAATGTGGGTCCTACCGCTTTGCGCGCAGCCGCTGCAGAGCAAGCCCTGATCGGTAAAGCAGTGAGCCCTGCAACGCTAGAAGCTGCAGCCCAAGCTGCGATGGCCATTTGCGACCCAGCTGAAGATTTGCGTGGTGATGTGGAATACAAAACTGCCATGGCGCGCCAAATGGTCAAACGCGCGATTAGCAATGCTTTGGCCCGTTGCCAATAACACCATAGGAGATAGAACATGTCGAAGAAACTTATCACCGTGAATGTGAATGGTCGCGCTTACGAAAAAGCAGTCGAACCGCGTACCTTGTTGATCCATTTTCTGCGCGAAGAATTGCAGCTGACCGGCGCACACATCGGTTGTGAAACCAGCCACTGCGGGGCTTGCACAGTTGATGTGGACGGACAGTCGGTCAAGTCTTGCACCCATTTGGCGGTGCAATGTGATGGTGGCGAGGTCAATACCGTAGAAGGCTTGGCCAAGGCTGGTGTATTGCACGCTGTGCAAGAAGGTTTTTATAAAGAGCATGGTTTGCAATGTGGTTTTTGCACACCCGGCATGTTGATGCGCGCGCAGCGCTTTTTGCAAGACAACCCCAACCCCAGCGAAGACGAAATTCGCCATGGCATGAGCGGCAATTTGTGCCGTTGCACGGGCTATCAAAATATCGTAAAAGCCGTGCAGTACGCTGCCCGCAAATTGCAAGAAACTGCTGTAGCTGCCTAAGCGCACTGCAACAGCCCGCACCCCATTCCCTATTGGAGAGACTTAATATGAATGCTCCCGTACAAACCGCAGAAGCCCGTGAATTGGCCTTGGCTGGCCTGGGCCAGTCGCGTCTGCGCAAAGAAGATGCCCGCTTTATCCAGGGCAAGGGCAATTATGTAGACGATATTAAAATGCCCGGCATGCTGCACATGGACATTGTGCGTTCGCCCGTCGCCCACGCGCGCATCAAAAGCATCAACAAGGCCAAAGCACTGGCCATTCCTGGCGTGCATGCCGTGCTCACGGCCGACGATTTGAAGCCCCTTAAGCTGCATTGGATGCCGACCCTGGCAGGCGATGTGGCAGCCGTATTGGCCGACGAAAAAGTGCACTTCCAAATGCAAGAAGTAGCCATTGTGATCGCCGACGACCGCTACATCGCTGCCGACGCCGTAGAAGCAGTGGAAGTTGAATACGAAGAGCTGCCCGTGGTGATGGACCCGTTTGAAGCGCTCAAGCCCGATGCGCCCGTGCTGCGCGAAGACTTGGCAGGCAAAACCACCGGAGCCCATGGCCCACGCGAGCACCATAACCATATCTTCACCTGGGACGCAGGCGACAAAGCGGCTGCCGATGCCGCATTTGCAGGCGCTGCTGTCACAGTGCGCCAAAATATGCATTACCCGCGTGTGCACCCCTGCCCATTAGAGACCTGTGGTTGCGTCGCTTCCTTCGACCCGATTCGCGGTGAGTTGACGACTTACATCACCTCGCAAGCGCCCCACGTGGTGCGTACCGTGGTGTCGATGCTCTCGGGCATTCCAGAATCCAAAGTGCGCATTGTCTCGCCCGATATTGGCGGCGGTTTTGGCAATAAGGTTGGCATCTACCCTGGTTATGTCTGCGCGATTGTCGCCAGCATTGTCTTGGGCAAGCCTGTGAAGTGGATTGAAGACCGCATCGAAAACATCTCTTCCACCGCATTTGCCCGCGACTACCACATGGACGGCGAGTTGGCCGCCACGGCCGACGGCAAGATCACTGGCCTGCGCGTCAACGTGATCGCCGACCATGGTGCTTTTGATGCATGCGCCGACCCGACCAAGTTCCCTGCCGGTATGTTCCATATTTGCTCGGGTTCGTATGACATTCCAGCGGCTTATGCCAGCGTCAAAGGTGTCTACACCAACAAGGCTCCGGGTGGCGTGGCCTACCGTTGCTCTTTCCGCGTCACCGAGGCGGTGTATTTGGTCGAACGTTTGGTGGATGTGCTGGCGCAAAAGCTGGGCATGGACAAGGCCGAAATCCGCGCCAAAAACTTTATCCGCAAAGAGCAATTCCCCTACACCAGCGCCTTTGGTTTTGAATACGATTCGGGAGACTACCACCCGGCCTTGAAGAAGGTCATGGACGCGATGAACTACAAAGCCCTGCGCGCCGAGCAAGCTGCCAAGCGTGCCGATCCGAATTGCCCCACTCTGATGGGCATTGGTCTGGTCACCTTCACTGAAGTGGTGGGTGCGGGTCCCAGCAAAATGTGCGACATTTTGGGTGTAGGCATGTTTGACAGCTGCGAAATTCGCGTGCATCCCACCGGCAGCGCGATTGCGCGGATGGGCACCATCACGCAAGGCCAGGGCCACCAAACCACCTACGCGCAGATCATTGCCACCGAGCTGGGTATTCCATCCGAAGTGATCCAAGTTGAAGAGGGCGACACTAGCACCGCTCCCTATGGCCTGGGCACTTATGGCTCGCGTTCTACGCCGGTTGCGGGCGCCGCGATTGCGCTGGCGGCTCGGAAGATCCACGCCAAAGCACGCAAAATTGCCGCGCACATGCTGGAAGTCGGCGAGAACGACCTCGACTGGGAAGTCGACCGCTTCAAAGTCAAGAGCGACGACAGCCGTTTTAAAACTATGGCAGAAGTGGCATGGCAGGCCTACCACCAACCACCCGCAGGCTTGGAGCCCGGCTTAGAGGCTGTGCATTACTACGACCCACCGAACTTCACTTTCCCCTTTGGTATTTATATGTGCGTCGTCGACATTGACCGTGGCACGGGAGAGACCAAAATCCGCCGCTTCTACGCCTTGGACGACTGCGGCACACGCATCAACCCGATGATTATCGAAGGCCAAATTCATGGTGGTTTGACCGAAGGTTTTGCCGTGGCCATGGGCCAGCAAATGCCGTTCGACGCACAGGGTAATTTGCTGGGCAACACCTTGATGGATTACTTCTTGCCAACATCGGTCGAAACCCCGCATTGGGAGACTGACCACACCGTCACCCCTTCGCCACACCACCCCATTGGTGCTAAGGGCGTGGCCGAGTCTCCGCACGTCGGCTCGATTCCGACTTTCACCTCGGCCATCGTTGACGCTTTCTCGCACTTGGGCGTGACGCACATGAACATGCCGCACAACGCCTTTAGAGTGTGGAAAGAGCTCAAAGCGCGCGGTGTGGCTTTATAGTTTGCTATTTAATTGAGAGCATTGCATGGAAGTTAAACTCGACAAAAACTACCCCTTGGCAGTAGACGCAGGGCGTGCCTGGGCCATCTTGCGCGACGTGCAGACCGTGGCAGGCTGCATGCCCGGTGCCAGCATCACCGAGAAGGTGTCTGACACTTCCTACAAGGGTGGTGTCAAAGTCAAAGTGGGTCCCGCCGTAGCCCAGTTTGGCGGCTTGGTCGATGTACTGAGTGTGGACGAAGGGCTGCGCAAAGTGGTGCTGCGCGGCAAAGGTGCAGATAAGGGCGGCTCGTCGGCTTCTATGGACTTGACCGCGACCATCGAGGCCGAACCGGACAACCCCATGCAGTCGACTTTGCGCGGTGAGGCCGCCGTCATCGTCAATGGCAAGTTTGCGCAGTTTGGTGGCCGCTTGATGGTGCAGGTTTCTGACATGATCCTGAGCCAGTTTGTCGACAATTTCCGTGCGGCTGCAGCAGCCCTACCTGCACCAGCGGGGCTGGCCAGTTCGGCAGCGCCGAGCACTGGGCAAGATGGACCACAAGCCGGTGCACCGGCCGCTGCCGGTATGCCTACCGCCGCTCCAGTCACTGCCCCAACCGTGGCCAAAGAAATCAATGGTTTGGCAATTTTCTGGGCCTTGATCAAGTCTTGGTTCGGCTCTTCGTCAGGCAAGTAAAGGCGCATCGATGAACGCTCCTGCATTACGCCAGCGCCTGCAGCAGGCGGGTTACTTGGCCGACGACGGGCTGAGCACCGGCCTGTGGTTGGCGCAATCGCTGCAACGCCCGCTGCTGCTCGAGGGCGATGCTGGCGTTGGTAAGACCGCTTTGGCCACGGCCTTGGCCAAAGCCTTGAATGCGCCCTTGGTGCGCCTGCAATGCTTTGAGGGCCTGGACATGTCGCAGGCCGCCTATGAGTGGAATTACAGTCGCCAGCTGATGGCAATTCGTTTGCATGAAAACACCGCCGAGCGTTTGCGCGAAGCCGACTTGTTTTCACGCGAATATTTGATGGAACGTCCTTTGCTCAAGGCCATCTCCACCGACACGCCCTGCGTTTTGTTGATCGATGAAATTGACCGCGCCGATGAGGCTTTTGAAGCGTTTTTATTGGAAGTTTTGTCGGAGTACCAAATCACAGTACCCGAGCTGGGCACGCTCAAAGCCAAGCACATTCCCCAAGTGATTTTGACCAGCAATGGCACCCGTGAGTTGTCCGATGCGCTGCGCCGACGCTGCCTGTTCCATTATTTAGACTACCCCAGTTTGGCGCGTGAAATTGCGATTGTGAAAGCCGCTATTCCCGAAGCAGACCAGCAGTTGGTAGAAGAATCTGTGCAGTTTGTGCAGCGCCTGCGCCATGAAGATTTGGGCAAGACTCCCGGCATTGCCGAAACCCTCGATTGGGTGCTCGCCTTGCACCGTTTGGGGAGCAAAACTTTGCCTGACGACATGGGCGTTTTGCTGGCCACTTTAGGCTGTCTTTTGAAAACCCGCGATGACCGTTTTCAAATCAGCGCAGAACGTACGTTGCAATTGATTGAGGGTCGTCGCAGCGTGGGTGTGGCTGAAAAAAACCAAGCTCCCGCTGCTGCGCATTGAGGGCCGTCCATGCGCGACGCCCTGGCCATTGCCCCGACAGACAGTTTGGCTGGATTCGCGGCTTTGCTGCGCGACCATGGCCTCAAGGTGGGCGTGGCGGAGCAGCACAGCATGCTCAAAGCGGCTATGTTGTTGGCGCATCCCAAGGCTTCGCAAATCAGTGCCGCTTGGCGCTCTATTGCTTGCCACAGTGCCAAAGATTGGCGCCAGTGGCCTGAATTGTTCGACCGCTACTGGCTGCCTCATCGCACCCAAGGCACGGTGCGGGTCAGCGGGCAAACCCGGCCATCGCGCAATTTGCGCGATGCGGTGCAAGCCTTGCACCAAAGCATGGACGAGGCCGCTAGTCGCCCCTCTGCTCAATCACCTTCTCATCCTGTGGCTTCGGCTTTAGAGGCGGCTTTGGAGCATTCTGCAGAGGCCACAGGTGCGCCACAGGCCCAAGGCGGAGCCACGCGCACGGAGGCCTTGCATGACCGCGAGTTTTCGCAATGGTTACCACAAGATTTGCATGGCCTGCAGCAAATTGCAGAGCGCATTGCCACCCAATTGCGCAAGCGATTAACGCGGCGCTGGCGGGCGCAAAACATGGGGCGTAAATTAGATTTGCGCCGCACCCTGCGCCAAAGCGTATCGGTCGGTGGGCTGCCCATATGCCCCGCTTGGCGACAGCAGCGCCGGGCGCAACCGCGTTTGTTTATTTTGGTCGATGTGAGCCGTTCGATGGAGAGTTACGCGCAGCTTTTCTTGCGCGTTGCCCGTGCTTTTGTGCAGGCGGCCCATGCGCGTGTGTTTGTGTTCCACACGCGCTTAACGGAAGTCACGCCGCTGCTGCAACGCGACTCGGGTACTGTGCAAGAAAAGGTCAACGCCGTCACAGCCGGTTTTGGTGGCGGCACGCGCATTGCAACTAGCATGACAGACTTTGTGCGCGTGCATGCCCGCAGCCAAATTAACCGTGGTTCCAGGGTATGGGTTTTGTCAGACGGATTCGATGCCGACCCACCCGATGAATTGGCCAAAAGTTTGGGGCACATTCTCCAACGTGGTGCGCAAATCACGTGGTTTCACCCCACCCGTGCCGTGCCCGCCTCCGAGGCCATGCTTACCGCGAGAGCACAATGCTGTATTGCGCGTTTTGTGCCTTTGGCGACGCTGAAAGATTTGTACGTAGCGCGCAGCGTTTTGCAATAAGCCGCGAAGGAGCAATGATGGATTCCATGCAAATATTTGAAACCGCACTCAAACTACAACGTGAGCAACAAGCCTTTGCTTGGGTCACGGTTTTGCATGCCCAGGCACCAACATCGGCACGCCCAGGCGACAAAGCCATAGTGCTAGCCGATGGAAGCTTTCATGGTTGGGTGGGCGGTGGCTGTGCACAACCGGCCGTGGTTAAAACCGCACGTTTGGCCATTAGCGATGGGCAAGCGCGCACCATCCGCATTGCCCCGGCAGAAGTGTCGGCAGAGCGCAGCTTGAACGATGTTTTGGAGTTTGGCATGGCCTGCCATTCCGGGGGCACTTTAGAGCTGTTTGTGGACCCGATTTTGCCCGCCCAAAGGTTGACGGTGGTGGGCGACTCGCCGGTCGCACGCGCCT
>CANFOR010000153.1 GCA_947448675.1 Betaproteobacteria bacterium | reverse complement strand
GGTACACAAAAATAAAACGTTCATGGGTTTGTCGTTCATGGGGGTGCCTCTTCGTTGCAAAATGGAGTAGCAGCAGTCGCAGCCGCGGGCTCTGTGACTGCACAGGCTGCGCCTTGGCAACAGTGCTCAGTGAGGTAGGCCAGCAGTGCGTTCATATTGGCAAAATCCGCGCGGTAAATCAGGTTGCGACCACGGGGTTCGGCGTTGACCAAACCTGCATGGCTGAGCTCTTTGAGATGGAATGAAAGTGCGCTTCCGGCAATGCCCAGCTGCTCAGTCAATACTCCGGGGGTAAGTCCTTCTGGGCCAGCCACGATGAGTGCGCGAAAGGCCCGTAAGCGTTGTGCTTGCGCCAAAGCCGCAAGGGCTTTGATGGCGATGTTTTCGCTCAAACTGCTTAGGGTTTTGGAACTGGATGTCGACATAATTCAATATTACTTGAATTATAGAAGCAATACAATCAAATTGTAAACGCTATAAAAATAATAGCATTTCACGCAAATTTGAAGCGCACTGCAGCCCATTTTGTCATCAAATTGCCAAAAATCTGCCATAAACGCGTCACTGCGCGAGGGCATATTTAGGAGATCAAAAACACCGCACAGGAGTACACCGATGAACGAGTTGCCCAACCCCACCATGCCACTGTCACCTATAGCCTTACCTCGGGGGTCACTTCATCGAAGCGGCACTGAGCGGATTTCGCGGCTTGCAGAAAATGAGCAAAACGGCATTCAAGTGGCGTGGGCCCAGCACCAAGACGAGGTTCGGCAAGCGCAGCGTCTAAGGTACGCGGTGTTTGCCGGCGAAATGGGTGCCCAGCTCAGCACTACGCTGCCCGGGCACGACGTCGATATTTTTGACGACTACTGCGAGCACCTCTTGGTGCGCAGCCAAGCCACCGGCGAAGTGATCGGTACCTACCGGGTGCTGACCCCGGCCCAAGCCAAGCGAGTGGGCAGCACCTACAGCGACACCGAGTTCGACCTGACCCGCCTGCGTTCCCTACGCGAACGCATGGTCGAGCTGGGCCGCAGTTGCGTGCACCCCGAACATCGCCATGGAGGCGTCATATTGGCTCTGTGGGGCGCTTTGGCCGAGTTCATGGTACGCAACCAACTCGACACCATGATCGGCTGCGCTAGCATCCCTATGCTGCACAACGGTGTGATCAGTGGCCAGGCGGCAGCCAGCATTTGGCAGCAGGTCAGCCAAACCCATATGGCGCCGATCGAGTTCCATGTGCGCCCGCGCTTGCCACTGCCGGTCGAGCAGTTTGACGCCAGCGTGTTGGTCGAGCCGCCGGCCCTCATCAAAGGCTATTTGCGCTTGGGTGCCAAGGTCTTGGGCGCGCCCGCTTGGGACCCCGACTTCAACACCGCTGACCTGCCCATGCTGATGCGCATTGCCGACCTGCCCAGCCGCTACCGTAAGCACTTCTTGGGCGTTTGAAATGGCCCACCCCCGAAGCGCGCTGCGCTTCCCCCCTGAGGGGGCGGCGCCAGCGGCCTGGCTGAGCCAGTTCCACGGTGCCCTGGCTCCCTTGGCTACCGACCTTGAGCCTGAAGCTCCAGGCGAGACGGGCCTCAACCGCTTTCGCGCGGTCTTCATCTCTGACCTGCACCTGGGCACGCCCGGCTGTCAGGCCGATGCCTTGCTGGATTTTCTGAAAGCCCACCCCAGCGACATGCTCTACTTGGTTGGCGACATCATTGACGGCTGGCAACTGCGCCGTCGCTGGTACTGGCCCCAGGCCCACAACGACGTGATCCAAAAGCTGCTGCGCCGTGCGCGCAAGGGCTGCCGCGTGGTCTATGTGCCGGGCAACCATGACGAGTTTGCGCGCGGCTTCATTGGCCACCAGTTTGGCGGCATTGAGGTGATCGACGAGGCCACCCACATCACCGCCGACGGCCGCCGCTTGTGGGTCATCCATGGCGACTATTTCGACGGCGTGGTGCAAAATGCCAAGTGGCTGGCCTATTTGGGCGACAACTTGTATGAGTTCACGCTCAAGCTCAACCGCTACCTGAACCTCTTGCGCGGACGCCTGGGGCTACCGTACTGGTCGCTCTCGGCCTACCTGAAGCACAAGGTCAAAAAAGCGCTGAACTACGTGTTGGACTTTGAGCAAGCCGTGGCGCATGAAGCGCGCAAGCGTGGCTACCAAGGTGTGGTGTGCGGCCATATCCACCGCGCCGAAATGCGCGACATCGACGGCGTGCTCTATTGCAATGACGGCGACTGGGTCGAGAGCCGCAGCGCCTTGGTCGAGCATTACGACGGCACTTTGCAATTGCTGAGCTGCAACGCCGCGCCCCGGGGCGCTAGCAGCACGGAACGCGCCACGCAGCAGCAAACCAGACAAGCGCAAACCACACAGCCCCAAACGCCGGAATACAGCCTATGAAACTCGCCTTGGTCACCGATGCTTGGTTGCCTCAGGTCAATGGCGTGGTCACTACGCTGGTGGAACTGGTGCGTGCCATGGAAAGCCAGGGCCACCAGGTGTTGGTGATTCAGCCCAGCCTGTTTCGCACCCGGCCCTGCCCAGGCTATGCTGGTATCGACCTGGCCATTGCCCCCAAAGCCGTTCTAACGCAGCAGCTCAAGGCCTATGCGCCCGACTGCATCCATATTGCCACCGAAGGCCCGTTGGGCTGGGCGGCACGCTCTTACTGCATGCGCAGCAAGCTGGCTTTTACCACCGCCTTTCATACCAAATTTCCCGAAATTTTGAACGCCGCCATCAAGGTGCCGCTGTCTTGGGGCTATGCGCTGTTTCGGCATTTTCACAAGCCCTCGTCGGGTGTTCTGGTGCCCACCTTGGGCGTGCAGCGCATGTTGGCCGAGCGCGGTTTTAGCAATTTGCGCGAGTGGACGCACGGCGTAGACATGGGTCTGTTTGACTACCAGCCCGCTGCACGCAATTACCCTGCGCTGGGCTTGTTGGCCCGCCCGGTAAGCTTGTTTGTCGGCCGGGTTTCGTATGAAAAAAACATTGCCGCGTTTTTAGACTTGGACATTCCGGGCACCAAAATTGTCTGCGGTGTCGGTCCCCTGGAGCAGAGCTTAAAGCAGCGCTATCCGCAAGTGCGTTGGCTCGGCGTGCTGCCTCGCCATGAGTTGTCTAAGGTGTATGGGGCCGCCGATGTGTTTGTCTTCCCCAGCCATGCTGACACTTTTGGGTTGGTCATGCTAGAGGCCATGGCCTGTGGCACACCGGTGGCAGCGTACCCAGTGCACGGCCCTGTAGAGGTGTTGGGCGACAGCCAGGCCGGTTGCATGCGCGAGGATCTGCGCGAAGCCGTTATGCAAGCCCTGGCCCTGCCACGCAGTAGCGCACGCCAGCGCGCCTTGGGCTTCTCTTGGGACACTGCCGTGGCGCAGTTCATGGGGCATTTAGTACACTGCAGCAATGGTGCGCGTGTGAGTCTAGCTGACCATACTGACGCTGCAGCGCATACTCTGCTCACCAGCACCGGGCCCGCTAGTGCAACCTAATCTTTCTCAAACTCCGCAGTGCAAAAATTTCTAGACCGTGACCACAGCATTTTGGCCTTCAACGAGCGCGTGCTCGATTGGGCGCGCCGCCCCGAGGTGCCAGCGCTAGAGCGCCTGCGGTTTTTGTGCATCGTCTCATCCAATCTCGACGAGTTTTTCGAGGTGCGCGCAGCGCCCCATTTACCAGGAGCCTTGGCTGAGAGCAGCTCCTCTACACCGGCAGCAGCTTCCTTCGAAGCTCTGGCCGCTGCTGCCCATAGTTTGGTAGCCAACCAGTACACGATTTACAACGACGACATCATTCCCGCCCTGGCGGCGCAGGGCATCCGTATCGTCTCGCATGGGGAGCGCAACATTGCGCAGCGGCGCTGGGTACGCGAGTACTTTGAGCGCGAAGTGCGGCCCCTGCTGGTGCCGGTGGCCCTGGACCCGGCGCACCCGTTTCCGCAAGTGGCCAATAAATCGCTCAACTTTATCGTGCGCTTAGGCGGCCAAGACGCCTTTGGTCGCGACAACGAAATTGCCATTGTCAAAGTGCCGCGCGTGCTGCCACGCTTGATTCGCATGCCGGGCAAAGTATCTAACAAAGGCGCTGGGCGGTCGCATCTTTTTGTTTCGCTCTCCAGCGTGGTGCGCGCGCATTTGAGCGACCTGTTCACGGGCCGCGAGGTGGGCAGCTTCTCGCAATTTCGCGTCACCCGCCATTCCGATTTGGCGGTCGATGACGACGACGTGAAAAACCTGCGCACCGCGCTGCGCCAGGGTTTAGAGCACCGCCACTACGGCCAAGCTGTGCGCCTAGAGGTGTCTTCGGGTTGCTCCGACCATTTGGCGCAATTTTTACTACAGCAATTTAACCTGCCCGACAAGGCGCTCTACCGCGTGCGCGGCCCGGTGAACTTGGTGCGCATGAACCAGTTGATCGACCTGGTCAACGCGCCCGACTTGTTGTTTGCGCCCTACCAAGGCAGCTGGCCGCACGAACTCCACCAAGGCAGTTCGATCATGGAGCAATTGCGCCAGGGTGACGTGCTGATCCACCAGCCTTACGAGAGTTTTGACGGCGTGATTGCCTTTTTGCGCGAAGCCGTACACGACCCCGATGTGCTGGCCATCAAGCAAACCATCTACCGCATTGGTGCCGACGCGGCCATGATGGACTTGCTGCGCGAAGCCGTGCGCCGGGGCATCGAGGTCACGGCTGTGGTCGAGTTGAAAGCCCGCTTTGACGAAGAGGCCAATATCAACTGGGCCGAGATGTTGGAGTCGATTGGCGCGCAGGTGGTCTACGGCATTGTGGGCTTGAAAACGCACGCCAAAATGCTACTGGTCACGCGGCGCGAAGGCCGCTCACTCAAACGCTATGCCCACTTGTCTACCGGCAACTACAACCCGCGCACCGCCAAACTCTATACCGACTTTAGCTACCTCACGGCCGACCCGGCACTCACCGCCGACATCGACAATGTGTTTTTGAATGTGGCCAGTCAAATCAAGCTGCCGCGCATGCAGCGCCTGTGGGTGGCGCCCTTTTATTTGCACCGCCGTTTGATCGAAAAAATTGAGCAAGTCGCTCAGGCGGCAGCGCTGCAAAAAGACACCCGCATCGTCGTCAAAATGAATGCGCTTACCGACGAGGCTTTGATGCACGCCCTCATCAAAGCAGGGCAGCAAGGTGTGCAGATCGACCTGATCGTGCGCGGCGCTTGTATGCTGCCCGCGCAAGTGCCGGGCTGGACCGACAACATCCGCGTGCGCTCGGTGATTGGCCGCATGCTGGAGCATTCACGGGTGTTTTACTTTCGCATTGGCCAAGAGGACGAGCTGTATTTGTCCAGTGCCGACTGGATGAACCGCAACATGCTGCGCCGGGTAGAAATTGCCTGGCCAGTGACCGATGCGCGCATTCGACAACGCATAGTGGACGAATGCCTGACCGCCTATTTGTGCGACACCAAAGACGCCTGGAGCCTGCAAGCCAACGGCCAGTACCAGCGCGTCAATGCCGATGGCAGCGCCGAAGTGCACGGCGCCCAAGAGGCTTTGATGGCATTGCACGGTGTAGCCACTTCCCCACGCAGTACCACCGCGGGCTAGCAAGCATGGACTTGATTTTGTGGCGGCACGCCGAAGCGCAAGAGTGGCAAGAGGGCTGCAACGACATGGAGCGTTCGCTCACGGCACGCGGTGAAAAGCAAGCCGCCCGCATGGCGGTGTGGCTAGACCGCCAATTGCCCGAGGGCGCGCGCATTGTGGCCAGCCCGGCCCGGCGCACAGAGCAAACCGTTTTGGCCTTGGGTCGCAAGTTCAAATTGCGTGAAGAATTGGGGCCTGGCGCGGGTGCACAAGACTTGCTCACTTTGGTACGTTGGCCTGAAGGTAAATCCACTATTTTGGTGGTGGGCCACCAACCCACTTTGGGTGCAGTGATTGCGCAACTTTTGGGTCTGCCTGAGGAGTTTGCCGTGAAGAAGGGCGCGCTGTGGTGGCTGCGCAGTCGCGAGCGCATGGGCGAACGCCAAACCATGTTGCTGACGGTGCAGTCACCCGAAATGCTCTAGCAAAAAAAACCGCGCCCTTAAGCGCGGTTTTTTAGCTCAACGCCAATTACAGTTTTTGCGCTTGCATAAAACGGTCAAACGTGGCTTCGGTAAAGCGGAACCACAGGTTTTGCTCTGCGCGGAACTTGCTGTAATCGGCGTAGACCTTTTTCCAGTTTTCATTTTTGGCTGACAGCTCATCGTACAAGGCCATGGCTTGCTTGAAGGCCTCGTTCATCACGTCGGGCGGGAAAGGGCGCAGCTTGGTGCCAGCGCCGACCAACTGCTTGAGCGCCATGGGGTTTTTGGCATCGTAGCGGGCTTGCATTTGCACATGGGCCTGGGCCGCAGCGGCCTCTACAATGGCTTTGTTCTCGGGTGTGAGGGCTTCAAAAGCTTTGTTGTTGATGAAGAAGTCCAGCTCAGGGCCGCCTTCCCACCAGCCAGGGTAATAGTAGAAGGGCGCGACTTTGTTAAAGCCGAGCTTTTGGTCGTCATAAGGGCCGACCCACTCGGCCGCGTCGATGGTGCCCTTTTCCAGCGCAGGGTAAATCTCGCCGCCGGGAATGTTTTGCGGCACGCCGCCCATGCGTTCAATCACCTTGCCCGCAAAACCGCCAACGCGGAACTTCAGGCCCTTGATGTCTTTAACACTCTTGATTTCTTTGCGGTACCAGCCGCCCATTTGCGCGCCGGTGTTGCCGCCGGGGAAGTTAACGATGTTGTATTTGGCGTAGAACTCGCGCATGAGTTTGAGGCCATTGCCCTCGACCATCCAGGCCGTCATTTGGCGGCTGTTCAGG
>CANFOR010000152.1 GCA_947448675.1 Betaproteobacteria bacterium | reverse complement strand
GGGCACACCAAACCACAGTGCACTGGGCAAGGGTTGGTCGTCTGGGTAGCTTGCAATGACTTCTCCAGACTCCAGCACAGCACGCACCTCGGCTACAGAAATACTTCGCTCGAACATTCGTTTGAGCGCGTGCGTGGACAAAATTAGCTTCATGGTCTATGCATCAACTACGCTTATTTCACCGCAGATGCTATCTTTTTAGTAGCCTCTTTCGCAGTATCCACGGGCGTTTTCAGCATTTTTTCACCTGAAACAGCAGCTTGCGCAGCGGCTTTGGTTGCCATTTCGCCCAGGGCGCGCTTGTACTCGTTGGGGAAGACTTTGACGAACTTGTTGCGAGCTTGCGCCCAGTTGTCGAGCAACTCACGGGCGCGTTTGCTGCCGGTCCAACGGTTGTGGTCGTCGAGCAATTTTTTCAGCTGTGCTTCGTCGGTTTCTACGCCGTTGCGGCCTTGGTGCCAAGTGCTCTTGGGCAAGCCGGCTTCTTGCTCGGCGCTGCTGAGCACTTTTTCGAGTGTCACCATGGCGCTGTTGCAACGTGTGGCGAACTGGCCGTCTTCGTCGTACACATAAGCAATACCGCCGCTCATGCCCGCAGCGAAATTGCGCCCGGTTTGGCCCAGCACAACTGCGGTGCCGCCGGTCATGTATTCACAACCGTGGTCGCCGGTGCCCTCTACGACTGCCGTTGCGCCCGAGAGGCGCACAGCAAAGCGTTCGCCCGCTACGCCGCTGAAGAAGGCCTCGCCCGTGGTTGCGCCGTAGAGAGCGGTGTTGCCGATGATGGTGTTGTTGACCGCAGCACCCCGGAAGTCGATGCTCGGGCGCACCACCACGCGGCCGCCACTCAGGCCTTTGCCGGTGTAGTCGTTCGCGTCGCCAATCAAGTAAAGCGTAATGCCCTTGGCCAAGAAGGCACCAAAGCTTTGGCCACCTGTGCCCTCTAACTGAATGCGGATGCTGTCGTCGGGCAAGCCCTCGGGGTGCACCTTGGTCAGCGCTCCGGAAAGCATAGCGCCTACCGAGCGGTTCACGTTGCGTGCCACTTCAATGAACTGCACCTTCTCGCCCTTGTCGATGGCGGCGCGCGACTTGGCAATCAGCACGTTGTCCAAGCTCTTGGCTAGGCCGTGGTCTTGGTTCTCCACGTGGAAGCGCGGCACGTCGGCAGGCACTTGGGGCATGGCAAACAAGCGGCTGAAGTCCAGGCCCTGGGCCTTCCAGTGCGTCAGGCCCTGCTGGGTGTCGAGCAGGTCGGCGCGGCCAATCAGGTCGTCAAATTTGCGGATGCCCAGCTGGGCCATGATCTGGCGCACTTCTTCGGCGACGAAGAAGAAATAGTTCACCACATGCTCAGGTCGGCCTTGGAATTTTTTGCGCAAGAGCGGGTCTTGCGTGGCCACGCCCACCGGGCAGGTATTGAGGTGGCATTTGCGCATCATGATGCAACCTTCGACCACCAGGGGCGCAGTGGCAAAGCCAAACTCGTCGGCACCGAGCAGGGCGCCAATGGCAACGTCGCGGCCGGTCTTCATTTGGCCGTCAGCTTGCACGCGAATGCGGCCCCGCAAACGGTTGAGCACCAGGGTCTGCTGGGTTTCGGCCAGACCAATTTCCCAAGGGCTGCCTGCGTGCTTGATGCTCGACCAGGGCGATGCGCCCGTGCCGCCGTCGTGCCCGGCAATCACCACGTGGTCGCTCTTGCACTTAGCTACGCCTGCAGCGATGGTGCCGACGCCGATTTCGCTCACCAACTTGACACTGACGCTGGCGTGCGGCGCGACGTTTTTCAGGTCGTGGATCAGCTGGGCCAGGTCTTCAATGGAGTAAATGTCGTGGTGCGGCGGTGGCGAAATCAGGCCCACGCCGGGCACGCTGTAGCGCAGCTTGCCGATGTAGTCGCTGACCTTGCTGCCGGGCAGTTGGCCGCCCTCGCCGGGCTTGGCACCCTGGGCCATTTTGATTTGGATTTGGTCGGCGCTGCTCAAGTACTCGGCCGTCACACCAAAGCGGCCCGAAGCCACTTGCTTGATCTTGCTGCGCATGGAGTCGCCTGCGTTCAAAGCGTAGTCCACCTCAAACACATCATTGCCCAAGAGCTCGGACATGGTTTGTCCCTGTTTGATGGGGATGCCCTTCAGCTCTTGGCGGTAACGCGCTGGGTCTTCACCGCCCTCGCCCGTGTTGCTCTTGCCGCCGATACGGTTCATGGCCACGGCCAGGGTGGAATGCGCCTCGGTGCTGATCGAGCCCAGGCTCATCGCGCCCGTGGCAAAGCGTTTGACGATTTCTTTGGCGGGCTCTACCTCGTCTAATGGAATGGCTTTGGCCGGGTCGACCTTGAACTCGAACAGGCCGCGCAGGGTCATGTGGCGACGGCTTTGGTCGTTGATGAGTTGGGCATATTCTTTGTAGGTGTTCCAGTTGTTGGCGCGCGTGCTGTGCTGCAGTTTGGCAATGGCGTCGGGCGTCCACATATGCTCTTCGCCGCGCACGCGCCAAGCGTATTCACCGCCAGCGTCGAGCATGGTGGCGAGCACGGGGTCATCGCTGAAGGCGGCTTTGTGCATGCGAATGGCTTCTTGCGCAATCTCAAACACCCCAATGCCTTCGACCCGACTGGCCGTGCCGGTAAAGTATTTTTGAATCGTCTCGGTGCTCAGGCCAATGGCTTCAAACAGCTGCGCGCCGCAGTAGCTCATATAGGTGCTCACGCCCATTTTGGACATGATCTTGGACAAACCCTTGCCCACCGCCTTGACGTAGTTATAAATAGCCTTCTCAGTGCTCAAGGGGCCGCTTAAGTCTTTGTGCAAATCCGCCAAAGTTTCCATGGCCAAGTAGGGGTGCACGGCTTCGGCGCCGTAGCCAGCGAGCACGCCGAAGTGGTGCACTTCGCGCGCGCTGCCGGTCTCGACCACCAAGCCAGCGGTGGTGCGCAAGCCTTCGCGCACCAGGTGCTGGTGAATCGCGCTGAGCGCCAGCAAAGCGGGAATGGCCACCTGGGTGCTGCTGAGTGCGCGGTCGCTGATGATGAGGATGTTTTTGCCGCCCTTGATGGCGTCGACCGCCTCAGCGCACAGGCTGGCCAGTTTGGCCTCCACGCCCTCGTCACCCCAAGCCAGGGGATAGCTGATGTCCAGCGTATAGCTGCGGAATTTGCCTTGGGTGTAGGTGGCAATGTCGCGCAGTTTGGCCATGTCGGCAAAGTCCAAAATCGGCTGGGAAAGCTCCAGGCGCATCGGCGGGTTGACTTGGTTGATGTCGAGCAAATTCGGCTTGGGACCAACGAAAGACACCAAGCTCATCACGATGGCTTCGCGGATCGGGTCAATCGGCGGGTTGGTCACCTGCGCAAACAGCTGCTTGAAGTAGTTGTAGAGCGGTTTGTTTTTGTCGCTCAGCACGGCCAGCGGGCTGTCATTGCCCATGGAGCCAATGCCTTCTTCGCCGTTGGCGGCCATCGGGCTCATCAGGAATTTGATGTCTTCTTGCGTGTAGCCAAAAGCTTGCTGGCGGTCGAGCAAAGCGACATCGCTGGCGGGCGTTTGCACATCGGCAACTTGGACGTCGTCGAGCTTGATGCGCAGGTTCTCGATCCACTGCTTGTAGGGCTTGCTGTTGGCCAGGTTGGCTTTGAGCTCTTCGTCGTCGATCATGCGGCCTTGCTCGAGGTCGATCAGGAACATCTTGCCGGGCTGCAGGCGCCATTTGCGTACGATTTTGTTCTCGGGCACCGGCAGCACGCCCGACTCCGAACCCATGATGACCAAGTCGTCGTCGGTAACGCAGTAGCGCGATGGGCGCAGGCCATTGCGGTCGAGCGTGGCGCCGATCTGGCGGCCGTCGGTGAACACAATGCTGGCCGGGCCGTCCCATGGCTCCAACATGGCGGCGTGGTATTCGTAGAAGGCCTTGCGGCGCTCGTCCATGGTGGTGTGCTGCTCCCAGGGCTCGGGGATCATCATCATCACGGCCTGGCTGATCGGGTAGCCCGCCATGGTCAGCAGCTCTAGGCAGTTGTCAAAGGTAGCGGTGTCAGACTGGTCGGCAAAGCTGATCGGGTAGAGCTTTTGCAGGTCGGCACCCAGCACGGGCGAGGACATAACGCCTTCGCGCGCCTTCATCCAGTTGTAGTTGCCCTTGACGGTGTTGATCTCGCCGTTGTGCGCCACGTAGCGGTAAGGGTGGGCCAGCGGCCACTCGGGGAAAGTATTGGTGCTAAAGCGTTGGTGCACCAAGCCCAGGGCCGAAACGCAGCGTGGGTCTTGCAAATCGAGGTAGTAGGTGCCAACTTGGTCGGCCAAAAGCAATCCTTTGTAGACCACGGTGCGGCTACTCATGCTGGGCACGTAGTACTCTTTGCTGTGCTTGAGTTTGAGCGCCTGGATATTGGCACTGGCGGTTTTGCGGATCACATAGAGCTTGCGCTCGAGCGCATCTTGCACGATCACGTCGTTGCCACGGCCAATGAAAACTTGGCGCAGCACCGGCTCTTTTTCACGCACGGCGGGGCTCATGGGCATGTCGCGGTTGACGGGCACATCGCGCCAACCCAAGAGCACCTGGCCCTCAGCTTTGATGGCGCGCTCCATCTCTTGCTCGCAGGCTAAGCGGCTGGCGTGCTCTTTGGGCAAGAAGATCATGCCCACGCCGTATTCACCCGGCGGTGGCAGGGCCACACCGAGCGCCATCATTTCTTCGCGGTACAGCAGGTCGGGCAGCTGAATCAAAATGCCTGCTCCGTCGCCCATCAGCTTGTCAGCGCCCACTGCGCCCCGATGGTCGAGGTTTTCTAGAATCTTCAGGCCCTGGGCCACAATGTTATGGCTCTTCTCACCGCGAATATGCGCTACAAAACCCACGCCGCAAGCGTCGTGTTCTTGCGATGGGTCGTACAGACCGTGTTCTTGCAAATAGGCTTTTTCAGTGGCGGTAGTCATAGCGCATTCCTCAGATTTCACAGGGTTTACGATGATAGTCCCGCCCACGCAAAACGCCAAGCACTTTAATGGGGGTCAGATTCTAATTAAAGCAGCTTAACTCGATCACATTTAATATCAGGGACACATCAAATATGATAGCTGCTTACGCATAGCCAGCAAGCATTTTGGCAAGGTTAGCCTTCTTCAGTAGCGATTGACGGACGCCCCGCACGGGCTTTGCTCAAGCGCCGGTCGGTGAGTTTTTGCAGCTCGGCCACGAAGTCTGCATCGCCCAAGGCCCAGGCCTTGAGCACCGATTGGGTGAGTGCGTCTTGGTCTGCGCTACTCAAACCCTGCTGCACACTTTGCGCGTAGGCCGCTTCGCGTGCAAACGGCGTATTGCCCAAGCTCCAGTACAGCGAGTGTGGGCTGATGAGCTTGTCCGTGCGCTGGCCAATGTAGTGGCCGTGGCCTGACCACGGGTAATCGCGCGCCTGGGCCACCATGCCTGCGCGCACGGGGTTAAGGTCGATGTACACCATGCACGCCAACAGGTAGCGCTCGGTCTGCACCAGGGTCGATTTATAGCGCCCCTCCCACAGCGTGCCACTGCGGCCATTGGCGTCGTTAAAGCGGCGCACATAGCTGCGGCCCACGGCTTGCATCATCTGGGGCAAGCCTTTGGCGTCTTGTGGCGTGGCGAGTAAATGAAAATGGTTGCCCATCAGCACGTAGGAATGCACCGCCACATCAAACTTGGCTGCGCTCTCACAGAGCAAATCGAGCATGAACTCGTAGTCTGCCGTGCTGGCAAAAATGCTTTGTCGATTATTGCCGCGCTGCACGACGTGCTGCGGGTAACCGGCGATGGATATACGGGGGAGTCGGGCCATGGTGCTGCCTAGGGTAATGCAACATGGTAATTGGAATCTGACCCCAAATAAAGACCCGCGTTAAACAAATCGGCTAGGTTGCACCACGATATATTTGGCCAACTCGTCGAGCAGCTCGGAACGGATGGCGCTGGCGGGGTAGCTGGTGTTTACTACTTCAAAACCATTGGCATTGCCGATGCGGAAGGCGATTTGCGCGTTGTCGTGTGCTGGCGTGACCAGCAAGCTGCCACGTGCTTCGGTGAGGTACTCAAAACGCAGGGCCAACAGTGTGTTTTTTTCAGGATGGCGGATTTCTTTGCGCTCGTGCTGCACATTACCCGCCGCTAGGCGCGACTGGACGCGCTCTAACTCGGGTGGGAAGTTGACTTCGACCGCACCACCGACGGGTTTGCCGATGGCAGGCAGAATGCGCCAACCCATGGCGATGTAATCCACCACCTCGGTATTGCGCAGCATTTTTTTGCGCGCGTCATAGCGAAACTCCAGCAACTTCATGGCCGGCCAAGGGGTTTTGCCGTCTACGCTCAGGCGAGGGCCCGCAGGCGCGATCACATTGAGCTGCTGGGCTAGATCGTTGATGTACAGCGCTATGGTTTTACAAGCTAGCTCGGTTTGCGCCGTGTTGCTTTGCACATTGGCCTGTGGCCCGCCTTGCGCAGTTTGCAAAGCCTGGGCCTGGGTCTTGAGTTGGTTTAAAAAGCTCATGCTGCAAACAATTTCTGTCCGGTTAAACGTTCGTGCTCACGCGTTGCAAAGCGGTCGGTCATGCCCGCCAAATAATCGGCTACGGCGCGCGCATTTTCGGCTTCATTATGGCCCGGCTTGGGGTTCTGTCCCATTTCACTCGGCACTTGCATGTAGCATGCAAAGAGCGTTCGCACCATCTGCTGTGCGGTGCTGGTGTTGCGCATGACGTCAGGGTGTCGATATAGATTTTGTAGCAAGAAACGCTTGAGCTGTGCGCTTTGCGCGCCCATTTGCTCACTAAAGACCACCAGCACGCCAGCTTGGCGCGCTGCGTTTGCATTCTGTGGCGCGGCTTGCGTTAAGCGCTGGC
>CANFOR010000151.1 GCA_947448675.1 Betaproteobacteria bacterium | reverse complement strand
CAGCCTTTGGCAGTGGCGGCTCGGGCAGCTTGTTCGGTGCCAGTGGCAGCGCTAACTTTCTCTCGCGCAGCACCGCGGTGTTGGCCGGCGTGTTCTTCGCGTGCACCTTGGCCCTGGCCTTTTTTGGCACGGCGCGCCCAACGGCGAGCGGTGGCAGCAGCGTGCTGGAGCGCGCCGGCGCGCCGGTTAGTGCACCCGCTGTAGCTGCTTCTGGCGCAGCACAAATCCCTGGCAATGCAGCGCCAGTAGCAGCGCCAGCTACTGTGCCTAACGCGCCTGCTGTGGCAGCATCTGGCGCAGCGCAAATCCCAAGCAAGTAAATGCATATTTGTCTGCTACCAACCAGCAGAAAGCAGGGCATTTCAGGGTAAACTCTAGGGCGGTTTAGAAAGCACGAATGCAGCACGCAAATGCCGCATTCAACCTCACGCAATCTGAACCCAAACATACCGCCGACGTGGTGAAATTGGTAGACACGCTATCTTGAGGGGGTAGTGGCGAAAGCTGTGCGAGTTCGAGTCTCGCCGTCGGCACCAGATACAGGGCTATCGCGCCCACCGGTGTTTCAAAACAAAAGCGAATACAAGCACGATGAACCTCGAACAATATCTCCCAGTGCTCTTGTTCATACTCGTTGGCATTGGCGTCGGCATCGTGCCCCAGGCCCTGGGTTACTTGCTCGGCCCCAACCGGCCCGACGCAGCCAAAAACTCACCCTACGAATGCGGCTTTGAAGCCTTTGAAGACGCCCGGATGAAGTTCGACGTGCGCTACTACCTGGTGGCCATTTTGTTCATTTTGTTCGACCTGGAAATTGCCTTTCTTTTCCCTTGGGCGGTGTCGCTCAAAGAGATCGGCGCTACCGGCTTTTGGGCCATGATGGTCTTCTTGGGCATCCTCGTCGTGGGCTTCGCCTACGAGTGGAAAAAAGGCGCTTTGGATTGGGAGTAAGCACATGATTGAAGGCGTAATGCAAGAGGGCTTTGTCACCACCACCTATGATTCGGTGGTGAATTGGGCCAAAACCGGCTCCCTGTGGCCCATGACTTTTGGCTTGGCCTGCTGCGCGGTCGAGATGATGCACGCAGGTGCTGCGCGCTACGATCTGGACCGCTTTGGTGTGGTGTTTCGCCCCAGCCCGCGCCAATCTGACCTGATGATTGTGGCCGGCACCCTGTGCAACAAAATGGCCCCGGCCCTGCGTAAGGTATACGACCAAATGAGCGAGCCGCGTTGGGTGCTCTCGATGGGCTCCTGCGCCAATGGCGGCGGCTACTACCACTATAGCTATTCGGTGGTGCGCGGCTGCGACCGCATTGTTCCGGTCGATGTTTATGTGCCCGGTTGCCCGCCCACGGCAGAAGCGCTGATGTACGGAATCATCCAGCTGCAGCAAAAAATTCGCCGCACCCAAACGATTGCGAGGGTCTGATGCGTACCGTAGTTGCGGCCAGCCCGCAGTCTTCGCAAGCCCTGATGGACGCTGTTCGCGCCGCCTTGGGTGCGCGCGTGCAGCACCTGAGCCTGGCCTTGGGTGAAGTCAAAGTGGTGGTCAAGGCTGCTGATTATTTGGAGTCGGCGCGTATTCTGCGCGACGCGCCAGGTTGCCAGTTTGAGCAGTTGATGGACCTGTGCGGTGTGGACTACTCCGACTACAAACAAGCGGCCCATGACGGCCCACGCTACTGCGTGGTCTCACACCTGCTGTCGGTGGCTTTGAACCAGCGCATTCGCCTCAGCGTGTTTGCGCCCGAAGACGACTTGCCGGTTGTGGCCTCGGTCACCGAAGTGTGGAGCTCCGCCAACTGGTTTGAGCGCGAGGCGTTTGACCTGTTTGGCATTGTGTTTGAAGGCCATAACGACCTGCGCCGCATCTTGACCGACTACGGCTTTATTGGTCACCCCTTCCGCAAAGACTTCCCCACCACCGGCCACGTAGAGATGCGCTATGACGCAGAAGCCAAACGCGTGGTCTACCAACCCGTGAGCATCGAGCCGCGCGAGATCACGCCGCGCATCATCCGCGAAGACAACTACGGTGGCCTGCATGGCTGAAATCAAAAACTACACCCTCAATTTTGGCCCCCAGCATCCCGCTGCGCACGGCGTGCTGCGCCTCGTGTTGGAACTCGACGGCGAGGTGATTCAACGCGCCGATCCGCACATTGGCCTCTTGCACCGCGCCACTGAAAAGCTGGCCGAGAGCAAAACCTATATCCAGTCCTTGCCCTATATGGACCGGCTCGACTACGTGTCGATGATGTGCAATGAGCATGCCTATTGTCTGGCGATTGAAAAGCTGATGGGCATTGAGGTGCCCGAGCGCGCGCAGTACATCCGCGTGATGTTCAGCGAAATCACGCGCTTGCTGAACCACCTGCTTTGGTTGGGTTGCCACGGTCTGGACTGCGGCGCGATGACGATCTTTCTGTACGCCTTCCGCGAGCGCGAAGACCTGTTTGACATGTACGAGGCGGTGAGCGGTGCGCGCATGCACGCCGCTTACTTCCGCCCCGGTGGCGTGTACCGTGACTTGCCCGAGAGCATGCCGCAGTACAAAGTCAGCAAGATCAAAAACGCCAAAGCCATCAAGGCACTGAACGACAACCGCAGTGGCAGCTTGCTCGACTTTATTGATGATTTCACCAAGCGCTTCCCGGCGTATTTGGCTGAGTACCACACCCTGCTGACCGAGAACCGCATCTGGAAGCAGCGCACAGTAGGCATTGGTGTGGTCACGCCCGAACGCGCGCTGAACCTGGGCTTTACCGGCGCCATGCTGCGCGGCTCGGGCGTTGCTTGGGACTTGCGCAAACAGCAGCCCTATGACGCCTATGCCAAGATGGACTTCGACATCCCGATTGGCAAAACCGGCGACACCTATGACCGTTACTTGGTGCGCATGGAAGAGATGGCGCAGAGCAACCGCATCATCAAGCAATGCGTCGACTGGTTGCGCGTCAACCCCGGCCCGGTGATTACCAGCAACCACAAGGTGGCTGCGCCCGACCGCGAGTCTATGAAGTCCAACATGGAAGAGTTGATCCACCACTTCAAGCTCTTCACTGAAGGCTTTCACGTGCCCGAAGGCGAGGCTTATGCCGCCGTCGAGCACCCCAAGGGTGAGTTTGGTATTTATATCGTCAGCGACGGGGCCAACAAGCCCTACCGCTTGAAAATTCGTGCGCCCGGTTTTGCCCATTTGGCAGCGCTGGACGAAATGTCGCGCGGCCACATGATCGCCGACGCGGTGGCCGTGATCGGCACTATGGACATTGTGTTTGGGGAGATCGACCGTTGATTTCTGAAGCCAGCAAAACCCTCTTTGCCAAAGAGGTCGCTAAGTACCCGTCCGAGCAAGCTCAGTCTGCCGTCATGGCCTGCCTGGCGATTGTGCAAAAAGAACTCGGCTACGTGAGCGTAGAGAGCGAGCGCGAGGTGGCGGCCTATTTGGGCATGGCCCCGATGGCCGTGCACGAGGTCACCACCTTCTACAACATGTACAACCAGCAGCCGGTGGGCAAGTACAAGCTCAACGTGTGCACCAATTTGCCCTGCCAGTTGCGCGACGGCCAAAAAGCCTTAGAGCACTTGTGCCACAAGCTCGGTGTTTCCCTGGGCGGCACCACCGCAGACGGCATGTTCACCGTGCAGCAAAGCGAATGCCTGGGCGCTTGCGCCGACGCGCCGGTAATGCTGGTCAACGACCGCAATATGTGCAGCTACATGGCCAATGACAAACTCGACCAATTGATCGACAGCCTGCGCAACGCGAAAGACGCCGCATGAACGCCGCCCACATCCTCTCGCAATTCCAGGCCACGGGCTTGCAGACCAGCTTCCATGGTCGGCACATCAACCCGCAAATCATGGGCGACTTGAACGGCAGCAATTGGCGTTTAAAAGACTACGAAGCGCGCGGCGGCTACGCTGCCCTGCGCAAAGTGCTGGGAAAAGAGCCGGGCGCAGCGCCTGACGCTGCGGCCCTGACGCAAGACCAGGTTATTGCCACCGTTAAAGAGTCGGCCTTGCGTGGCCGTGGCGGCGCGGGCTTTCCGACGGGGCTCAAGTGGAGTTTTATGCCGCGCCAGTTCCCCGGGCAAAAATACCTGGTCTGCAACTCCGACGAAGGTGAGCCGGGCACTTGCAAAGACCGCGACATTTTGCAATACAACCCGCACATCGTCATCGAGGGCATGATCATTGCCGCCTATGCCATGGGCATCAGTGTGGGCTACAACTACATCCATGGCGAGATTTTCACCACCTACGATCGCTTTGAAGAAGCGCTGGAAGAGGCGAGGGCGGCGGGCTATTTGGGCAATGCCATTTTGGGCAGCAGCTACAACTTCCAGTTGCATGCAGCCCATGGTTTTGGCGCCTATATTTGCGGCGAAGAAACCGCTTTGCTCGAATCGCTCGAAGGCAAAAAGGGCCAGCCACGGTTCAAGCCACCATTCCCCGCCAGCTTTGGTCTGTATGGCAAGCCCACCACCATCAACAACACCGAGACCTTTGCGGCCGTGCCCTGGATCATCCGCAACGGTGGCCAAGCTTATCTGGAATGCGGCAAACCCAACAACGGCGGCACCAAAATTTTCTCTATTGTTGGCGACGTCGAAATGCCCGGCAATTACGAGATTCCCATGGGCACGCCTTTTTCCAAGTTGCTGGAGCTTGCGGGCGGCGTAAAGGGCGGGCGTGCACTCAAGGCAGTCATCCCCGGTGGCTCTTCATCACCCGTCTTGCCTGCCGACGCCATGATGGCCTGCACCATGGACTACGACTCCATCGCCAAGGCTGGGTCTATGCTTGGCTCGGGCGCGGTGATCGTCATGGACGAGACCCGTTGCATGGTCGAGAGCTTGCTGCGCCTATCATACTTTTACATGCACGAGTCCTGCGGCCAATGCACGCCTTGCCGCGAAGGCACGGGCTGGCTGTGGCGCATGGTAGACCGCATCGAGCACGGCCAAGGCCGCGCCAGCGACATCGACCTGCTCAACTCGGTGGCCGACAACATTCAAGGCCGTACCATTTGCGCTTTAGGCGACGCAGCGGCCATGCCGGTGCGCGCCATGATCAAGCATTTTCGCCATGAGTTCGAGCACCACATCGAACACAAGACCTGTAGGGTCGCGGCCACCGCAGGGGTTTGACAGACTATGGTTGAAATCGAACTAGACGGACAAAAAATCCAGGTTGCCGAGGGCAGCATGCTGATGCATGCCGCTGACCAAGTGGGCACCACCATTCCGCATTTTTGCTATCACAAGAAGCTCAGCATTGCTGCCAACTGCCGCATGTGTTTGGTCGATGTGGAGAAAATGCCCAAACCCATGCCGGCCTGCGCCACGCCCGTGTCGCAGGGCATGATCGTGCGCACCAAGAGTGAAAAAGCCATCAAGGCCCAGCAGTCGGTGATGGAATTTTTGCTCATCAACCACCCGTTGGACTGCCCGATTTGCGACCAAGGCGGCGAATGCCAGTTGCAAGACCTGGCCGTGGGCTATGGTGGCTCTTCTTCGCGCTACGAAGAAGAAAAGCGCGTGGTCGCCGTGAAAGACGTCGGCCCACTGATCAGCATGCAAGAGATGAGTCGCTGCATCCACTGCACCCGCTGCGTGCGCTTTGGCCAAGAAGTGGCTGGCGTGATGGAGTTGGGCATGTCGCACCGAGGCGAGCACGCCGAGATCGAGACCTTTGTTGGCGACTCGGTGGATTCCGAGCTCTCGGGCAATATGATCGACATCTGCCCGGTGGGCGCGCTCACCAGCAAGCCCTTCCGTTACAGCGCCCGGACCTGGGAGCTCAGCCGTCGCAAGTCGATCAGCCCGCACGACTCCACGGGTGCCAACCTGATCGTGCAAGTCAAAAACAACAAGGTCATGCGTGTGGTTCCGCTCGAGAACGAAGCCGTGAACGAATGCTGGATCGCCGACCGCGACCGCTTCTCGTACGAAGCGCTCAACAGCGACGAGCGCCTGACCACCCCCATGCTCAAGCAAGGCGGCGAGTGGAAAAGCGTTGACTGGCCCACCGCACTTGAATACGTGGCCAATGGCCTCAAGCAAATCAAAGCCGACCATGGCGCAGCCAGTATTGGCATGCTGGCCAGCCCGCACAGCACGCTCGAGGAGCTGTACCTGGCGGGTGCCTTGGTGCGCGGCCTGGGCAGCGAGAACATCGACTCGCGCCTGCGCCATGCGCAATTTGGCGCAGGCTCTGGCGTGCGCTGGTTGGGCACGTCGATTGCGTCGCTGTCGCAACTGCAGCGCGTGCTGGTGGTGGGCAGTAATTTGCGCAAAGACCACCCCTTGTTTGCACTGCGTATTCGCCAGGCAGCCCGCACGGGTTGTGCGTTGAGCGCTATTAATTCGGTAGCGCAGCGGGCGTCTGATTGGGCTATTCCATTGGCCCATGTGCAGACGCTTGAAGCCGCTGGCTGGGTGCAAGCCTTGGCCGATGTGGCCGCTGCTATCGCAGCAGACAAAGGCCTGGCGGCACCCGCCGCTGGTACGGCCACAGCAGCAGCCAAAGCCATGGCGCACTCGCTGCAATCGGGCGAACGCAAAGCCATCTTGCTGGGCAACGCAGCAGCCCATCATGTGCAAGCAGGCAGCCTGCTGGCCTTGGCCAACTGGATCGCAGCGCAAACCGGCGCCAGCGTCGGCTACCTGGGCGAAGCGGCCAACACCGTGGGCGCGCAGTTCGTCGCGGCCCAACCCGCCGCCAGCGGTTTGAACACCGCGCAAATGCTCTCGGGCAGATTGAAGGCCGCCTTGCTCTTGAACGTCGAGCCCGAGTTTGACACTGCGGCTGGCGCGTCGGCCGTCGCGGCGCTGTCCAAGGCCGCGATGGTGGTCACGCTCAGCCCCTTCAAGGCGAACCTGGCCTTTAGCGATGTGCT
>CANFOR010000150.1 GCA_947448675.1 Betaproteobacteria bacterium | reverse complement strand
CCCTGCTGCGCGACGTGCCGCCCAGCCACCGCATTGCACAAGAAGAAATTTTTGGCCCGGTGCTGGCCGCCATGCCCTTTGCCAACGAAGAAGAAGCCGTGCAACTGGCCAATGGCACGGACTACGGCCTGGTGGCGGGCATTTGGACGCGTGACGGCGCGCGCCAAATGCGTTTGGCCAAACGCCTGCACAGCGGCCAGGTGTTCATCAATAACTACGGCGCAGGCGGTGGCGTCGAGCTGCCCTTTGGCGGCGTCAAATCTTCCGGCTATGGGCGCGAGAAGGGCTTTGAGGCTTTGTATGGCTTTACGACGCTCAAAACTGTGGCCATCAAGCACGGATAAACTGGCGTGGCCGATATCATCACCGTCGAGCGCGCTGACTTTGCGGTCTACCGCGCCAGCAAGTGCAAGGCATTCAAAACCGTTTTTAACCAATAGCAGCATGCGTTTTCAGCTATTTATTTTGTAGCAAATAAAGGACTCACCATGCGCGTAGAACACAAATCCATCATCGTCACCGGCGCAGGCAACGGCATTGGCGAGGGCATTGCCAAGCGCCTGGCAGCCGAGGGCGCGCAGGTCTTGGTGAACGACATCAATGCCGCTGCGGGCGAGGCAGTAGTGGCGCAGATTCGCGCGGCGGGCGGCGTGGCGCAGTTTTATGCCGCCGACGTGACCCATTCGGCCAGCATGCAGGCCTTGGTGGCCGCTGCCGAGCGGCATTTTGGCAAGCTCGACGTGATGGTGAACAACGCAGGCTGGACGCACCGCAACCAAAGCGCGCTCGATGTAAGCGAAGCCGACTTTGACAAATGCTACGCCGTCAACATGAAAAGCATTTACCTGGCCACGCTGCACGCCGTGCCTGCGCTGCGGCGCAATGGCGGCGGCAGTTTTATCAACATTGCGTCCACCGCAGGCGTGCGCCCGCGCCCTGGCTTGAGTTGGTACAACGGCAGCAAGGGCGCGGTCATTACCACCAGCAAGTCCCTGGCTGCCGAACTGGGGCCCGAGAACATCCGCGTCAATTGCATCAACCCGGTGTTCAACCCCGAAACTGGCTTGAGCCAAGCGTTCGCCGGTGGCACCTTGACCGAAGAGCGTTTGGCGAAATTTCGTGCCAGCATTCCGCTGGGCCGCTTTTCCAGCGCGCTCGATGTGGCCAACGCCGCCCTGTATTTGGCCAGCGACGAGGCGGCTTTTATCAGCGGGGTGTGCATTGAGGTAGATGGGGGGCGCTGTGTTTAGGGTTGGGTTGAGGCCATTCCAATGATTCATTTTGACTCAAAATGAATCATGCTGGCAAATTCATCGTAAAATTGGTGCCATGAGCACCATCACACTGCGCCTGCCGGAAAGACTGCAAACCCGTTTGCAAAGCGTTGCGCTGGCCAATCACCGCTCGGTCAACAAGCAGGTCGCCGTCTTGCTAGAACAGGCCCTAGAGGCCGCGCAGCCGGCCGAGCCGAGCTTTGACGCAACAGCACGCTACGATTCGCTCATGGCCATCGGTCGCCAATACAGCGCGCTCCCAGTGTTGGATACCCGCTCTGATAACGACCTACTTGGCTACAACGAACACGGCTTGCCCACATGAGCGGCGCGCATCGCATCGTGATCGACACTTCAGCCATCATGTCGATCTTGCGCCAAGAAGACGATGCCGCGCAAATGGCCCAGCGCATCACCGCTGCCAGTGGCACCTACATCAGCGCAGTCACCCAGCTAGAAGCCTTTACGGTTGCGCTCGCGCGCGGCGAGATTGGAGCGCAGAGCCTCAGCGCCTTTTTGCAGCAACTGTCGCCTGAAATTGTGGCGTTTGATGCCACTCAATCCTTGCTGGCCGTCGAAGCGATGCGCAAATATGGCAAAGGCCGCCACCCAGCCAGCTTGAACTTTGGCGACTGCTGCGCCTACGCGGCGGCAAAAGCGTTGGGCTTGCCCCTGCTCTACAAAGGCCAAGACTTTGTGCAAACGGACCTTGCGTCCGCACTGGCGTAAGCTCAGGGCTTCTGAGTCAAACCCGTATGTCTGAACGCGTTATTCCCCTCATCGACCTGCGCAGCGCCGCGCGCGCAGCCACCCTGCCCACGCAGCGCATTGCGGCCACGGGTCTGCTGGGCGACGCCTTGGGCCGCTCTTTGCACGACCTGCGCATCAGCGTTACCGACCGCTGCAACTTTCGCTGCAGCTACTGCATGCCCAAAGAGGTGTTTGACAAAGACTACGCCTACCTGCCGCACAAGTCTTTGCTCAGCTTTGAAGAAATCACCCGCCTGGCACAGCAGTTTGTGGCACATGGTGTGCGCAAAATTCGGCTCACCGGCGGCGAGCCCTTGCTGCGCAAAAACCTCGAGTTGCTCATTGCCCAACTGGCCGCGCTGCGCACGCCAGACGGCCAGCCCCTGGACTTGACGCTCACCACCAATGGCTCGCTCTTGGCGCGCAAAGCCCAGGCGCTCAAAGACGCGGGCTTGCAGCGCGTTACTGTCAGCCTCGACGGCCTCGACGATGCCGTGTTTCGCGCCATGAACGATGTCGACTTCCCGGTGGCCCAGGTGCTCGACGGCATTGCCGCTGCACAGGCAGCGGGCCTGCAGCACATCAAGGTCAACATGGTGGTCAAGCGCGGCACCAACGAGCAGCAAATTTTGCCCATGGCGCGGCACTTCAAGGGCAGCGGCGTGACCCTGCGCTTCATCGAATACATGGACGTTGGCGCCACCAATGGCTGGCGCATGGACGAGGTGCTGCCCTCGGCCCAGGTGGTGCAGCGCATCCACGCCGAGCTGCCCCTGCTGCAGCTAGAGCCCAGCGCGCCCGGCGAAACCGCCGAGCGTTGGGGTTACGCCAATGCCGCAGGCCAACATGACGCAGCCGCCGGCGAAGTTGGCGTCATCAGCAGCGTGACGCAAGCCTTTTGCGGCGACTGCAACCGCGCCCGCCTCTCGACCGAGGGCAAGCTCTACACCTGCTTGTTTGCCAGCCAGGGCCACGACCTGCGTGCGCTCTTGCGCAGCGGCGCAGACGGCACCCCCTCTGCCAGCGACGCCGACCTGGCCTCGGCCATCGGCCACATTTGGCAAGGCCGCACCGACCGCTACTCCGAGCTGCGCAGCAGCCTGCCCGCCGACGCTACGCCCACGCCCACGCCCACGCCCACGGGCACAGGTACGGGCACGGGCACGGGCTCAGGTGCGCGACGGGTTGAGATGAGCTACATCGGTGGTTGATCCGCACAAAATAACGGCCATCGTGCTGGCCGGAGGCCGTGGCACGCGCATGGGCGGGGTGGACAAAGGCTTGCAGCCCTTCCACGGCAAGGCCTTGGCCCAGCACAGCTTAGAGCGTTTGCAGCCCCAGGTGGGCGCGCTGCTGCTCAACGCCAACCGCAATGCAGCGGCCTACGCGGCCCTTTGTGGGCCTTTTGCGGCCCCGGTGCTACCCGATGTCCTGCCCGACTACCCCGGCCCCTTGGCGGGCTTTTTAACCGGCTTGGCGCATTGCCAAACGCCCTACCTGCTCACCGTGCCCTGCGACACCCCGCTGTTCCCGCTCGACCTGGCCGCGCGCTTGCTCGCCGCACTAAAGGCAGCGCAGGCCAGCATCGCCATGGTCAGTGCGCCAGAGAGTGATGCACACAACGACGCAAAAGGCGACGCTTGGCGTGGCGCTGGCCCGGCTGGCCCGCTACGGCCCCAGCCGGTGTTTTGCCTGCTGCGCGCCGAGTTGCTGGCCAGCCTGCGTGCCTTCACCGAAGGCGGCGGCCGCAAGATCGACACCTGGACGGCCCAACACCCCACGGTGCTGGTGCCCTTTGACGCGCCGGGCGACGACCCGCGCGCCTTCAGCAATGCCAACACCCTGGCCGAGCTGCAGGCTTTGCAAAACCCCTGAGCGCGGGCACGGCTAGCAAGGCCCACAACACGCCATCTACACACCCATGAAGACCTTTGAGCAAATCGCCGCCGAGCTGCACGGCTACGACCCGCAGGCCCTGCGCGCAGACCAGGTGAACGCGTTTTTAGAGCGCATGGTCGAGCCCATCAGCGGCAGCGAAGAGCTGCCACTGTTCCAAGCCCTGGGCCGGGTGCTGGCGCAAGACATCGTCTCGCCCATCGACGTGCCGCCGCACAACAACTCGGCCATGGACGGCTACGCCTTTGCGGGCAGCCAGCTCGGTGCGCAGCCCAGCTCGCAGCCGCTGGTGCTGCGCCCGGTGGGCACGGCCCTGGCGGGCAAAGCGTGGCAGGGCGCAGTGGGCCCTGGCGAGTGCCTGCGCATCATGACGGGCGCGGTGCTCCCGCCCGGCCTGGACACCGTGGCGCCGCAAGAACTGGTGCAACAGGTGTTGCAGGAAGCGGGCGAACGCATCGCCATTGCCCACGGCCTTTTGCAGCCAGGTGACAACCGCCGTTTGGCCGGGGAAGACCTTGCCAAGGGCAGTGTAGCGCTACAAAAAGGAGAGCTACTCACGCCCGCCGCGCTTGGGTTGGCGGCCAGTTTAGGCATTTCCAGCGTGCGCGTGGTGCGGCAACTGCGGGTGGCCTACTTCTCCACAGGCGACGAAATTTTCAGCCTGGGCGAGCCGCTGCGGGAAGGCGCGGTGTACGACAGCAACCGCTACACCGTGTTTGGCCTGCTCACCCGCATGGGCTGCGTGGTGCTCGACCTGGGCGTGGTGCGCGATGAGCCCGCCGCCCTGCAAGCGGCCTTTGAGCAGGCCGCGGCCCAGGCCGACGCCATCATCACCAGCGGCGGCGTCAGCGTGGGCGAGGCCGACCACACCAAGGCCATGATGCGCAAGCTCGGCCAGGGCGCGGGTAGTGCAGGCGAGGATGGCGGTGCAGGCAGCGCGGGCAACATGGGTGGCGTGGCCTTTTGGCGCATCGCCATGCGCCCCGGCAGGCCCATGGCCGTGGGCCGCATTGCCAGAGTGAAAAACGCCGCCAAACCAATGGATACGGGCGTATACAGCTATGAAAATAGTAGCAATCTAGCCAATGCCGCCGCCCACACCGCCGTGCTGTTTGGCCTGCCCGGCAACCCGGTGGCGGTGATGGTCACCTTCTTGGCCTTTGTGCGCCCGGCCCTGCTGCGCATGATGGGCTGCAACGCCCGCCCCCAGCCCTTGCTCCAAGCGCACAGCCAAGAAGCCCTGCGCAAAAAACCCGGCCGCACCGAGTACCAGCGCGGCGTGGTCAGCACCGCGCCCGACGGCAGCCTGCAGGTGCGCACCACCGGCAACCAAGGCTCCGGCGTACTGCGCTCCATGGTGCAAGCCAACGGCTTGATCGTGCTGCACCACGACCAAGGCTCGGTCGCCGTGGGCGACGCGGTGGATGTGCTGATGTTTGACGGCGCGATTTAAGGCCCCAGCCGTCTTAAGGTAACCCCAGTAAGCGCTGCATAGCCCCCATCAACGCCCCGCCAAAGCCACTTCTACCCCCCGGTTGGCCAGGCCGTCGGCGCGCTCGTTGCCGGGGTCGCCTGCGTGGCCTTTGACCCAGCGCCAGTCGATCACGTGGCCGCTGCTTGCAACCACGGCGTCGAGCCGTTGCCACAGGTCGACGTTTTTCACGGGCTGCTTGGCCGCCGTGCGCCAGCCGCGCGCCTTCCAGCCGTGGATCCACTCGGTGATGCCTTTGCGCACGTATTCGCTGTCAAGGTAAAGGGTGACTTGGCAGGGGCGTTTAAGGGCGCTTAGCGCTTCGATCACGGCCATCAGTTCCATGCGGTTGTTGGTGGTGCCCAGCTCACCGCCAAAGAGTTCGCGTTCGGTCGTGCCGGCTTTGAGCAGCACGCCCCAGCCGCCAGGGCCGGGGTTGCCTTTGCAGGCACCATCGGTATAAATTTCTACAGGATTCATTAGGAGTTTTCGTTGTTAAAGCGCATGGCGTCTTGTTTTCTTGCTATCGCAACAGGAGCATTGGCAGCAAACTTGGTGGCCTTGCGCGGCGCGCGAATCAGGCGCATGCCGCGCACGCGCTTGACCGCCACGATGCTGTAGGCTGCGCCGAGTATGGGCCACCAGCGCGGGCCCAGGCCGTCGGCCCAGGCGGTGCGCTCTAGCCATTGCGCGCTGCGCACGGCGGGGCGGTAGCAGCCAAACTGGCTGGCCTCGACCTCAAAGTCGAGTAGGCGCAGCCAGTCGCGCAAACGCCGGTAGGCAATGAACTCGCCCATGTCGGGCAAATACAGCTCGCCCCAGCCCAGGCTGCGCCAGAGTTTGGCACGGCGCTGGCGCAGGCCCCACAGGCTGGCCGGGTTCAGGCCGGTGATGATAGCGCGGCCGTCGGGCACCAAGACGCGTGCTACCTCGCGCAGGCTGGCGTGCGGGTCGGCGCCCAACTCCAGGCTGTGCGGCAGGGTCACGAGGTCCAGGCTGTTTTCGGCAAAAGGCAAGGCGGCAAAGTCGGTTATCAAAGCGGGTTGAAGGGCGGGCTGGAGGGCTGGTAGAAGGCTTGGCGTGGTCAATGGCGTACCATCGCTACTGGCCAACGGCATTGCCAACCAACGGTGGGGCATGCGATTGCTGGCCAGGGTGTTCAAAACCGGCAGGCCCAATTGCAACGCGTGGTAGCCAAACACATCGGCCACGGCCTGCGCATAACGCGCACGCTCCCAGTCCAGTAAATACTGGCCCGGCGGCGTTTGAAACCACTGATCCAAACCTATAATTTTGCTAGCCATGAACCTGATTCCACTGCCCGCCTTTGACGACAATTATTTGTGGTTGCTCCACGACGGCACCAAAGCCTTGGTGGTTGACCCCGGAGACGCTGCGCCGGTGCTGCAGGCCCTGCAGCAACACGGTTTGCAGCTGGAGACGATTCTAGTCACCCACCACCATGCCGACCACGTCGGCGGTGTAGACGCCCTGCGCAACGCTACCGGCGCCAAGGTATGGGGGCCCGCTTTTGAGACCATTCCTGAGCCTGTAAGCCGCCTCTCTGGGGGCGACACGGTGCAGGCCATGGGCTTGCAGTTTCAGGTGTTCGACGTGCCCGGCCATACCTCGGGACATATTGCCTACTACTG
>CANFOR010000149.1 GCA_947448675.1 Betaproteobacteria bacterium | reverse complement strand
CTCGTTGCAGTAAAAGCAGGTGTGTTCGTTCAGTAACTGCAACCACACCTGCTCGCCCAGCTTGGGTGCCCTTTGGCTGTCGTTATGCCCGTCGTTCAAACGGGCTTTGACACTACAGCCTGCCACACGCGCTGTGAGCATGCAATAGGTGCCGACATCCTGCACCCGCTCCACCTGGGCAGGCAGCGCACCGGCTTGCGCCGCGCTGACCAAGGCCAGGTATTCGGGCCGCACGCCCAGCTTCCATGCGCCCGGGGGTAAATGGCGTTGCATGCCAGCAGGCCAGTCCAAGCGCGTGCCATTAATTTGCAACGCGTTTTCTGTGGGCTCGATGGGTAAAAAATTCATGCCCGGCGAGCCAATAAAGTGGCCGACAAAGCTGTGCTGCGGCCGCTCGAACAAGGCGTCGGCGCTGCCCACTTGCACGGCACGGCCGCGCGTCATCACCATCACCTGGTCGGCAAAGGTTAGGGCTTCGACTTGGTCATGCGTCACGTAGATCAGCGTGAGCTTGAGTTCCTGGTGAATTTGCTTGAGCTTGCGCCGCAGCTGCCATTTGAGCAGCGGGTCGATCACGGTTAAGGGCTCGTCAAACAACACAGCCGACACGTCGGAGCGCACCAAGCCCCGGCCCAAAGAAATTTTTTGCTTGGCGTCTGCCGACAAACCCGCAGCGCGGTGCTGGAGCTGCGCGCCCAGCTCCAGCATGTCGGCGATTTGCGCCACCCGTTTTTGGATTTGCGCTTCGGGCACTTTGCGATTGCGCAGCGGAAAGGCCAGGTTCTCGGCCACCGTCATGGTGTCGTAAATCACCGGGAACTGGAACACCTGGGCGATATTGCGCGCCTGGGGCGAGGCGTGGGTGACGTCTACGCCGTCAAACTTCACACTGCCTTGCGAGGGCACCAGCAAACCCGAGATGATGTTAAGCATGGTGGTTTTGCCGCAGCCCGACGGCCCCAGCAAAGCATAGGCACCACCGTCTTCAAAGCACATTTGCAAGGGCAGCAAAGCGTAGTCTTCGTCGCTTTGCGGCTGGGGCCGGTAGGCGTGGGCCAGGTCGAGCTCGATGCGGGCCATATCAGCGCGCTCCCCCGCGTTCCGGGGCCCGCAGCAGCAGGCCCTGGGCGTCGAACACATAGGCCTGGGCTGGGCTCAGGTACAAGCTGATGGCCTCGCCCAAGGCCAAGCGGTGCACGCCGCTGAGCTGGGCCACCAGTTCACCCACAGCGGTGTGCACGTGCACAAAAGTGTCGGAGCCCGAAATTTCTGCCAGTTCCACCTGCCCGCTAAACAGCACGTCGCCTTCGCGCGGCTGCAGATGCAAGGCACTGGCACGCAAGCCCACGGTAACTTTCGCCAAGGCTTGGGTCTGCTGCGCCAAGGCCAGAGCCAGCACTGGGCCTTGGTGTATTTGCACGCCATCTTGGCTGCGCTGTGCTGCCAACAAATTCATCGGCGGGTCGCTGAAGGCCCGCGCCACGCGCAAAGACTGCGGACGGTGGAACACCTCGGCGGTCGGCCCGTATTGCAGCAACTCACCCTGCTCCATCACGGCGGTATAGCCGCCCATGAGCAGGGCCTCGCCCGGCTCGGTGGTGGCATAGACCACGGTAGCGTCGCCGGTGGCAAAAAGCTGCGTTAGTTCTTCGCGCAATTCTTCGCGCAGCTTGTAGTCCAAGTTGACCAAGGGTTCGTCCAGCAGCACCAAGGGCGCGGCCTTGGCCAGGGCCCGCGCCAAGGCCACGCGCTGCTGCTGCCCGCCCGACAGCTCCGCTGGGTAGCGCTCTAAAAACATCTCAATGTGCAGCTTGGTGGCCAACTCACGCACCCGCGCGTCGATGTTCTTTTCTTGGCGCAGCTTGAGCGGCGAGGCAATGTTGTCGGCCACGGTAAGCGATGGGTAATTGATGAACTGCTGGTAGACCATAGCCACATTGCGTTGGCGCACGCCCACTCCGGTAATGTCGGCGCCATCGAGCAGCAAACGCCCTTTGCTAGGTGCGTCCAACCCAGCCATGATTCGCATTAGGCTGGTCTTGCCCGCCAGGGTCGCCCCCAAGAGCACGGTCACCTCCCCAGGGCGCGGCGCCAAATTGAGCGCATGCAGCCAGACCTCGGGGCCGACTTTTTTGCCAATGCCTTGCAGCGCCAATTGCATCAAATAACTCCTTGCACTGCAGGGTTGCGCAGCATCCAGTCGGCCACTTGCTGGCGCTGCTGCGCGTTGTAGTGCAGGCCCAGTTTGCTGCGCCGCCACAGCACGTCGTCTGCGTTGCAGGCCCATTCTTCACGTTGCAAATACTTCAACTCGGCCTCGTACAAACCAGGGGCCACTTCAGCGCCCATGCGCTCTGCCGATACTTGCAAAAGAGCCTCCACCCGCGTTCCATAGGCTCGGCTCAGGCGGTGCGCCAAGGCCTGGCTCAGCCAGGGGTAGCGCCGCTCTACGCTGGCCACCAGCAGCGCAAAGTCGTCTGCGGGCTGGCCGGTGCTGGGCACCCAGGCCGAGAAGTCGCCGCCCGGCAAAAATGCCCCCTGCGTCCAGGCCATGCGTTTTTGGCCCAGCATCTGGCCCACGGCGTCAGCGGCCTCTTCGGCCAGCTTGCGAAAAGTGGTGATCTTGCCGCCCCAAATGCTGAGCAAAGGCGCGGCCATGGTGTTGGCCTCTAACTGGTAGTCGCGCGTTACGGCCGACGGGTCGCCCGAGGCGTCGTCGAGCAAAGGCCGAACGCCCGAATAGCTCCACACCACGTCACTGGGCAGCACGGCTTTGCGCAGGTAGCGGCTGGCCTGCTCGCACAAATAGGCCACTTCTTGCGGTTCGATGTGCGCTGCTTCAGGCTGGCCTTGCAGTTCGATGTCGGTGGTGCCGATCAGCGTGAAATCGGTTTCGTAGGGAATGGCAAAAATAATGCGCTTGTCGGGGTTTTGAAAGATATAGGCGTGGTCGTGGTCAAAACAGCGCGGCACCACAATATGGCTGCCCTTGATGAGGCGCAGGCTGCGGCTGGCCAAAGCCTCGCCCTTGGCAGGCTTGGCTTGGCCGCGCAAAAACGACTCCGCCCAGGGCCCGGCGGCATTGACCAGCGCGCGGGCACGTACCTGCCGCGCGCCTTGGGCCGACTGCAAGCCCACCTGCCAGCCCTTGGCATTGCGCTGGGCCGAGACGCAGCGGGTGCGCGTCAAAATTTCTGCGCCGCGCTGCTGCGCGTCCAGCGCGCACAGCAGCACCAAGCGGGCGTCATCAACCCAACCGTCCGAGTAGACAAAACCGCGGTGGTAGCCCGGCTTGAGGGGCGCGCCCAGTGCATGCTGGTCTAGGCGCACGCTGGTAGAGCCGGGCAGCACCTCGCGCCGCGCCAAGTGGTCATACAAGAACAGTCCCATGCGGATCATCCAGGCCGGGCGCATCGACGGGTCGTGCGGCATCACAAAGCGCAGCGGCCACATGATGTGCGGCGCGCTTTTGAGCAGCACCTCGCGCTCTTGCAAGGCCTTGCGCACCAGGCCAAACTCGTAATACTCCAAGTAGCGCAGGCCACCGTGGATGAGCTTGGTGGACGAAGACGAGGTGTGCGCAGCCAAGTCGTCTTGCTCGCACAGCAGCACGCGCCAGCCCCGGCCCGCCAAGTCGCGCGCAATGCCCGCACCATTGATGCCGCCGCCCACTACGAGCACGTCGCAATCAAAGTCGCTACTGGGTGGCGCTACGGTGTCCATCAAGGGTAAATCCTGAGCAAGTCTGTTAAATGAGCGTTTGGGTTCGTTTGTTTTCTATTTTTATCTTTTGTGCGTGAAATTGCCTACTTGTTTACCCGTACTTCTTCGTTTATTTTCTCAACTACATTCTTTCTATGTCCAATCCCCGACAACTTCAGCTGCTCGAAGTGGTACGTGCACGCAGCTCGGTCACCGTAGAGGCCCTGGCCGAAACCCTGCAAGTGACCCTGCAAACCGTGCGCCGCGACGTGCAGCGCTTGGCCGAGGCCGGCTTGCTGACGCGCTTTCATGGTGGCGTGCGGGTGCCCAGCTCGACTACCGAAAACATCGCCCACCAAGAGCGCACCAGCCTGCACGCCGAGGGCAAGGCGCGCATTGCCAAGGCCGTGGCCGCGCAGGTGCCCAACGACTGCTCGCTGATCCTCAACATTGGCACCACCACCGAGGCCATTGCCCGCGCCCTGCTGCAGCACAAAGGCCTGCGCGTGATTACCAACAACCTCAACGTGGCGGCCATCCTCTCGGGCAACCCGCAGTGCGAGGTGATCGTCGCGGGCGGGGTGGTGCGCACGCGAGACCGCGGCATTGTGGGCGAGGCGGCGGTGGACTTCATTCGCCAGTTCAAGGTGGACTTGGCGATCATCGGCATCTCCAGCATCGAGGCCGACGGCTCGCTGCGCGACTTTGACTACCGCGAGGTGAAGGTGGCGCAAACCATCATCCAGCAAGCGCGCGAGGTCTGGCTCGCGGCCGACGCCAGCAAGTTCAACCGTCCGGCCATGGTCGAGGTGGCGCGGCTCAGCCAGCTCGACCGCCTGTTCACCGACGCGCCCCTGGCCGAGCCCTTTCCGAGCCTGCTGGCCGAGGCCGATGTGCGCTGCGATGTGCTCAGCAGCTAGCCACAAATGCTACATTTTTAATAGCTGTCTACGCACTGTTTATGGGCGTTACAGCCGTTTTTTACTCTGAAATTGCGCTCCATTCGGCGCTAAAATAAAGCCCTTTTTGTTGGAAAGACCCCATGCGCATTTGGAAGCAAAACCTCGGCATTGAAGCGCTGGCCGCAATGCACAAAAACACCGCCGTCGAACACCTGGGCCTGGAGTTTTTAGAAATGGGCGACGACTTCATCAGCGCCCGCATTCCGGTAGACGCGCGCACCATCCAGCCCTATGGCCTGCTGCATGGCGGCGTGAGCGTGGTGCTGGCCGAAACCCTGGGCTCCTGCGGCGCGGCCTGCGCCGTGCCGTCGGGCTACCGCACCGTGGGCCTGGACATCAACGCCAACCACATCAAAGGCGCTAGCAGCGGCTGGGTCACCGGCATTACGCGCCCGGTACACATTGGCCGCACCACCCATGTGTGGGCGATTGAGCTGCGCAACGACGCGGGCGAGTTGACCTGCGTGTCACGCATCACCATGGCGGTGTTGGCGCCCAAGACCGCCTAAACTCAGGGCATGCAAGGCCAGCTTTTCACCCAAGACTTTTTAACGCGCGGCGTCTGCGAAACGCCGCCCTGGCAAAGCCTCTCTAGCGGCGATGCAGGCCAGGCCTTTCAAGCGTTTTGCGCGGGTCTGCACAACATCTTTGCTGGCACCCATGCCGACTCGACCCTGAACGAGGCGCAAACCGAGGCGCAGCTCATCGACAAAGTGCTGGCCATTTTGGGCTGGGAGGGCGACACCCTGCCCCAAGTCAACATGTCGAGCACAGGCCGCGAAGACGTGCCCGACCTGCTGTTGTTTGCCTCCAGCGCCGCCAAAAGCGCGGCCCTGGCCGAAGCCCGTGACCCCTTGCGCTACCGCCACGGCGTGGCCGTGCTAGAGGCCAAACGCTGGCTGCGCCCGCTCGACCGGGGCGACACCCGCTTTGCCACCGACCCCGACGCGCCTTCTTCGCAAATGCTGCGCTACCTGAGCCGCGCCGAGCTGGTGTCCGACCGCGCCATCCACTGGGGCATTTTGAGCAACGGCGCGGTGTGGCGCCTGTACTGGCAAAACGCTCGCTCACGCTCGGAAGAGTTTTTTGAGCTCGACCTGGCCGCGGCGCTGGGCGTGCCGGGCATTCAACACGAGTTGGGCGAAGTGCCTGCTGAGCACGCGCTCAAGCTGTTTTACCTGCTGCTGGGCCGCAGCGCCTTCTTGCCCCAAGAGTGGGACAGCGCAGGCCGCAGCCTGCACGCCTTTGCGCTGAACGAAGCGCGCCTGTACGAAGAAAAAGTCTCGCAAGACCTGGGCGCGCGGGTGTTCAACGACATCTTTCCGCAACTGGCCAACGCCTTGGTGCATGGCGACCCACAGCTCAAAAGTAACCCCGCAGCGCACACCCACAGCGTGGGCTACGGCCAATTCAAGCGCCAGCAATACACCCGTGAATACTTGGACGAAGTGCGCGAAGCCGCCTTGGTGCTGCTGTACCGCCTGCTGTTTTTGTTTTACGCCGAAGACCGCAACCTGCTGCCCGTGCGCGACGCGCGCTACAAACCCTATAGCTTGCGCCAAATCCGCGAAGAAGTGCGCGACAAGTTCGACGCAGGCGGCACGTTTTCTACAACCATTGGCACCATCTGGCTGCGGCTCAATGGCGTGTTTGAGATGATCGACAAGGGCGACGACGGCATTGGCATGCCGCCTTACAACGGCGGTTTGTTCGACCAAGACCGCGCGCTGCTGCTGTGGCGTGCTCGCGTGCCTGATGCCGTCATGGCCCCCATCATTGACGCGCTGTCGCGCCGCAGAGAAGACGTGTTGCAGGGCTGGATCAACTACCGCGACCTGTCCGTCTCGCACCTGGGCGGCATTTACGAACGCTTGCTCGAATACAGCCTGGTGCACGAGGTGCAGGCCCACGACAGCTACAAAGACCTGCCCGAGATCAACCGCATCAGCGCCCAGCCCGCCAGCTTTGCGCGCAAAGTTTCGGGCAGCTACTACACCCATGACGACTTGGTGCGCCTGATATTGCGCGAGTCGGTGGGCCTGCTGGCGCGCGAGCGCCTGGACGCTTTTGCAGCCCATATTGCCAAGCTCCAAAAGAAGGGCTCGCTCAACCCCGGCGACTGGGACGCGCTGGACGCGCTCGACCCGGCCAGCGCCCTGCTGGAGCTGAAAATTTGCGACCCCGCCATGGGCAGCGGCCACTTTTTGGTGGCCTTGGTAGACGACCTGGCCGACCGCGTGCTAGAGGCCATCAACACCGCCGTGCACAACGTGAATGCCCAGCCTTGGGCGGCCCACTTGGTAGAAAGCGGGCGGCCTTGGCAAAGCCCCGTGCTGGCGCGCATAGCCCACATTCGCCGCAGCATCCAAAGCACGGCCAAAGAGCGCG
>CANFOR010000148.1 GCA_947448675.1 Betaproteobacteria bacterium | reverse complement strand
ATTGGGGGTTTTACCGCCGCGCAAAATCACATGGCAATCAGGATTGCCGTTGGTCTGCACGATCGCCACTTGGCCGTTTTTATGCACCGACAAAAAGTGGTGTCCACGCGCTGCCGCTTGTATAGCATCGGTAGCGATTTTGATGTTGCCATCGGTACCATTTTTAAAACCTATGGGTGCTGAAATACCAGAAGCCAATTCGCGGTGCACCTGGCTCTCGGTGGTGCGCGCGCCAATCGCGCCCCAGCTGATCAAGTCGCCAATGTACTGGGGCGAGATCACGTCTAAAAACTCACTCCCCGCAGGCAGGCCCAGGCGGTTGATTTCAATCAACAACTGCCGGGCTATGCGCAAGCCTTCGTCAATACGGTAGCTTTCGTCTAAGTACGGGTCGTTGATCAAACCCTTCCAGCCCACCGTAGTGCGTGGCTTTTCAAAATACACCCGCATCACGATCTCCAGCGTGTCGGCATGTTGCTCGCGCAAAACCTTCAGGCGGCGCGCGTAGTCCAGCGCCGCAACGGGGTCGTGGATCGAGCAGGGCCCCATCACCACTAGCAATCGGTCGTCCGTACCTGCCATGATGTTGTGGATGCGCCGACGCGTATCGGTAATCAGTGTTTCGACCGCTGTACCCCGAATCGGAAAGAAGCGAATTAAATGTTCAGGGGGCGGCAACACGGTAATGTCCTTGATGCGTTCGTCATCGGCTTGGCTGGTACGGTCTACAGGGCTGGCTCCGGGCGGGTACCAGCCCTCCGAAGGTTTGGCTTGGCTAGACGGGGTTTTTGCTGCGCTCATGGTCTTGCTCCTGGAAGAATGAAAATAAAAAAACAAAAAGGCAAAAAAAAACCGCCGGGGTTTGAGCCCAGCGGTTTGCGTGAGGTTGCGTGCTACTTACGCCAATGCCTCTCGTCCGCTGGGGACCGAGAACCAAAAGTAAAAGTAAAACGACTTAGAGAACATGGCTTCACTGTAGCACAGGTTTTTGGCAGAGCGCAAATGCACACGCTCAGGCGGTGCCGCCGACCGTCAAACCATCAATGCGCAGCGTCGGTTGGCCCACGCCCACTGGCACGCTTTGGCCTTCTTTGCCGCAGGTGCCCACGCCGCTGTCAAGCGCCATGTCATTGCCGATCAGGCTCACGCGGGTCAGCGCGTCGGGGCCATTACCGACAATGGTCGCGCCCTTGACGGGGTACAAAATTTTGCCGTTCTCGACCCAATAGGCTTCGCTGGCGCTGAACACAAATTTGCCACTGGTAATGTCCACTTGCCCACCGCCAAAATTGCTGGCGTACAGGCCTTTTTTCATGCTGGCAATGATCTCTTGCGGGTCTTTGTCGCCGCCCAGCATATAGGTATTGGTCATGCGCGGCATGGGGATGTGGGCATAGCTCTCGCGCCGGCCATTGCCCGTGGGTTTGACGCCCATCAAACGCGCGTTCATGCTGTCTTGGATGTAGCCTTGCAAGATGCCGTCTTCGATCAGCACATTGCGCTGGCTGGTATTGCCCTCGTCGTCTACGTTCAGGCTGCCCCGGCGGTCGCTGATGGTGCCGTCGTCGAGCACCGTAACGCCCTTGGCCGCAACGCGTTTGCCGATCTTGCCGCTGAAAGCGCTGGAGCCCTTGCGGTTGAAGTCGCCCTCTAGGCCGTGGCCAATGGCTTCGTGCAGCAAAATGCCGGGCCAGCCAGGGCCGAGCACCACGCTCATCTCGCCTGCGGGAGCGGGGCGGGCCTCTAGGTTGGTGAGCGCGGCTTTGACCGCGTCGTTGACGTATTCGCTAATGCGCGCGTCGTCAAAATAAGCCAAGCCAAAGCGGCCACCGCCGCCGCTGGAGCCCATTTCGCGGCGCCCGTTGTGCTCGGCCATCACCGTGACCGACAGGCGCACCAGGGGCCGCACGTCAGCGGCCAGGGTGCCGTCAGCACGCGCCACCATCACCACGTCGTACTCGCCAGCCAGTCCAGCCATGACCTGTACCACACGCGGGTCGCGCGCCCGGGCGAGTTTTTCAACCTTGCCCAAAAGTTCAATTTTTTCGGCGCTCGAAAGTGACGCAATCGGGTCGTGGCCGCTATACAGGCTGCGGCTTTTTGCTATCTTTTTGCTAGCTATCCGCGCGCGCCCTGCCTTGGTTTGCGCTGAAATTGAGCGCACAGTGCGGGCCGCGTCGAGCAGCGAAGCCTCAGAAATATCGTCTGAATAAGCAAAAGCGGTTTTCTCGCCACTCACCGCGCGCACGCCCACGCCTTGGTCGATGCTGAAGCTGCCGGTTTTGACAATGCCCTCTTCCAAACTCCAGCCTTCTGAGCGGGTGTATTGAAAGTACAGATCAGCGTCGTCCACCCCACGCGAGGTGATCTCGCCCAGGGCGCGCTGCAAATGCGCGGGCGTCAAGCCAAAGGGGTCGAGGAGCAGGGCTTGGGCAATGGCCAAACGTTCGATGGTGGGTTCGCGTGCAATCATGAGCCCATTGTAGGCAAAGCCCGGCAAAAGGCCTTTGCGTTGCCCTCAAAGCCCGCGTGCAAACTCGGCTCAGGCCTTCCAGCCACCCAGCAGCAGCCACTGGCTGGTGCCCACCGCGCAGACCAGGGCGGCGTAAGTGGCCATCTTGCCGTCCACGCCAAAAAACCACAGACCGCCCGCCAAGGCTGCCAAGCCAGCTATAAAATTTATAGCTGCATACGCACGCCAGTTGTGTCTTGCAGGCCTTTTTCGCTCTGAAAAACGGCCCACCAGTGCGCACAGCAAGGCCACGCCCAGGGCGGGCGCAGCAAAGTTGAGCAAGAGGTTTAGAAGGTGAAACAGACGCATACAAAGGCTTTGTGCAAAGCAATTTTATAATCAGCGCCATACCGCTATGACAGTCTGGGCCCTTGGCATCAACCACACCACCGCGCCGCTCGACCTGCGCGGCCGGTTTGCCTTCGCCTTGGACCAGGTCGAACCGACCTTGCAAGCCCTGCGCCAAGCCCTGGCGCAAAGCCATGCGGGCCATGCCAGCAGCGCCGGGCCATTGCCCGAAGCTACTTTGCTCTCTACCTGCAATCGCACCGAGATTTACGGCTCGGGCGACCAAGCCCAGCTGCAGCACACCCTGCAGTGGCTGGCCACCAGCGGCGGTGTGTCGGCCCAGTTGCTGCGCGAACACTCGTACACCCTGCACGGCGACCAAGCCGCGCGCCACGCCTTTCGCGTGGCCAGTGGCCTGGACTCCATGGTGCTGGGCGAGCCGCAAATTTTGGGCCAAATGAAAGATGCGGTGCGCGCCGCCGACGACGCAGGCGCTTTGGGCAGCACGCTCAACCAAATGTTCCAGCGCAGCTTTGCCGTGGCCAAAGAAGTGCGCAGCTCCACCGAAATCGGCACCCAGTCGGTCAGCATGGCCGCCGCAGCCGTGCGCTTGGCCGCCCAGTTGTTTGAAGACCTGGGGCAGATCCACATTTTGTTCGTCGGCGCGGGCGAGATGATCGACTTGGCCGCCACCCATTTTGCCGCGCGCAAACCCAAGGGCATGGCCATTGCCAACCGCACGCTGGAGCGGGGCGAGCGCCTGGCCACGCGCTTTGGTGCGCAGGTGATGCGCTTGGCCGACCTGCCCGAGCGCCTGCACGAGTTTGACGCGGTGGTCAGCTGCACCGCCAGCACCTTGCCTATCATCGGCCTGGGCGCGGTCGAGCGCGCGCTCAAGAAGCGCAAACACCGTCCGATGTTCATGGTCGATCTGGCCGTGCCGCGCGACATCGAGCCCGAGGTGCAGGCCCTGCAAGACGTTTATTTGTACACCGTAGACGACCTGGGCCGCGCCGTGCAAAGCGCCCACGCCAGCCGCCAAAACGCCGTGGCGCAGGCCGAGGCCATTGTTGACGCAGGCGTGCAAAGCTTTATGCACTGGCTAGCGCAGCGCAGCAGCGAGGGCGGTGTGCTTCCCTTGATCCAACAACTCAACGCCCAGGCAGAAGAATGGCGCGCCTTTGAACTGGCCCGCGCGCGCAAACTGCTGGCCAAGGGCGAAGACCCGTCCGCCGTGTTAGAGGCCCTGAGCAAAGGCCTCACGCAAAAAATGCTGCACGGCGCCTACGCCGAACTCGGCGCCAGCGACGGCGCCCACCGCGCCCAAACCGCAGACGCCGTCACTCGCCTGTTCTTGCGCAAACAGCGTTAGCTACCCTGCATTGCAGACCAGCCGGACGCGAAGAACGCCAAAACTCGCGAAGGACGCAAAACGAAAATCCAATTTAAATTTTTCGGCAGTTCTTTCGCGTTCTTCGCGAGTTTTTGCGCCCTTTGCGTCCTCTCTAGAATTTGATTTTTGAAACCATGAAACCCTTCTTGCGCAAACAACTCGAACGCCAAACCGAACGCTTGGCTGACATCGACAGCCTGCTGTCCAGCCCCGACATCATGGACAACATGGTGGCCTACCGCGCGCTGTCGCAAGAGCATGCCCAGGTCACGCCCGCCGCCGGGCGCTATGCGCGCTACCTGCAGCGCGAGGCCGACTTGGCCGAGGCGCAGAGCATGCTGGCCGACCCCGATATGGCCGAGATGGCGCAAGAAGAAATCGCCAGTGCGCAGGCTGAGCTGCAAGCGCTCGAGGCCGAGTTGCAGCGCCTGCTGCTGCCTAAAGACCCCGACGATGCGCGCAATGCCTTCATCGAAATTCGCGCGGGCACGGGTGGCGACGAGTCGGCCCTGTTTGCCGCCGACATCTGCCGCATGTACAGCCGCTACGCCGAGCGCTGCGGCTGGCGCGTCGAGGTGATGAGCGAGTCGGCCAGCGAGCTGGGCGGCTACAAAGAAGTGGTGCTGAAGATCAGCGGAGAGGGCATTTACGGCCAACTGCGCTTTGAGTCCGGCGGCCACCGCGTGCAGCGCGTGCCCGCCACCGAGACGCAGGGCCGCATCCACACCAGCGCCTGCACCGTAGCCGTGTTGGCCGAGCCCGACGAAGCGGTGACGATCCAGATCAACCCGTCCGACCTGCGCATCGACACGTATCGGGCCAGTGGCGCAGGCGGCCAGCACATCAACAAAACCGACTCGGCCGTGCGCATTACCCACCTGCCGACGGGCATCGTGGCCGAATGCCAAGACGGGCGCAGCCAGCACAGCAACAAGGCTTCGGCGCTCAAAGTGCTCACGGCACGCATCCGCGAAAAAGACCGCTCGGAGCGCGCCGCCAAAGACGCCGCCACGCGCAAAGGTTTGATTGGCAGTGGCGACCGCAGCGACCGCATCCGCACCTACAACTTTCCGCAGGGGCGACTCACCGACCACCGCATCAACCTCACGCTGTACAAGCTGGCCCATGTGATGGAAGGCGACTTGAGCGAGGTGGTGCAAGCCCTGGCCCACGCGCGCGAGGCCGAGCAGCTCGAAGAGTTGGAAACGGGTAATCTGGTTTGATTTTTCGATATAAAAACGGCTGCAAGGCGCACAGAATATGCGTTAGCAGCTATTTAATTTGTAGCAAACCACGCGCATGAACCAAGCCCCACAAGCACTAAGTACCCTGCAACAAACCTTGCAAGCGGCCATCCGCAGCGGCTTGGAGCGCCTCGATGCCCAATGCCTGCTGCTACACGCCCTGGGCCGCAGCAGCGCCGAGCGCGCCTGGTTGCTGGCGCATGGCGATGCGGCGCTTACGCCCGCGCAGCAGCAGGCTTTTACCGCGCTGTGCGCGCGCCGTTTGGCCCACGAGCCCTTGGCCTACATCACCGGTCACAAAGCGTTTTACGGCCTGCAACTCGCGGTCGATGCGCGCGTGCTCGACCCGCGTGCCGACACCGAAACCCTGGTCGATTGGGCGCTCGAACTCTTGGTGCTGCCAGCTGTGCTATCCCGGCCGCTGAGCGCAAGCTCCGTTCGCCCTGCGCCTGCCCAAGAGCCGCGCTCAGAGGCCCAAGCCCTGCAAGCGCTAGACCTGGGCACCGGCAGCGGCGCGATCGCCCTGGCTTTGGCGCAGGCCACGCAGGGCCGCACGCCGCCAGTACAACTTACTGCCACCGATGCCAGCGCCGATGCGCTGGCCGTGGCCCAGGCCAATGCCCAGCGCCATCAATTGCCTGTGTATTTTGTGCACGGCGACTGGTTTGCGCCACTCGCGGGCCAGCGCTTTAACCTCATCGTCAGCAACCCGCCCTACATTCGCGCCGCCGACCCGCATTTGGCCACGCTGCAGCACGAGCCCCTCAGCGCCCTGGCCAGTGGCGCAGACGGCCTGGCCGACCTGCGCCGCATCGTGCAAGCCGCGCCCGCGCACCTGCTGCCCGGCGCTTGGCTGCTGCTGGAACACGGCTACGACCAAGCGACAGATGTGCGCGCCTTGCTGCAAACGGCGGGTTTTGCGCAGGTGCAGACGCGTTGTGATTTGGCGGGAGTGGAGCGTTGCAGCGGCGGGGCACTTGCTGCCTAGCGTTTAGATATTCAAATTGGATTCTTATAAGAGCCAATTGCTCCAGCAAAAAAGATACGCTAAAAATAGAGTGAAAACGCGTTACACGTTAAACAAGAAATTCATCACATCGCCATCTTTGACAATGTATTCCTTGCCTTCGCTGCGCATCTTGCCGGCTTCTTTGGCGCCTTGTTCGCCTTGGTGCGCGATGAAGTCGTCAAAGGCGATGGTTTGGGCGCGGATGTAGCCGCGCTCAAAGTCGGTGTGGATCACGCCTGCCGCTTGCGGGCCGCTGGCGCCGATGGCCACCGTCCAGGCGCGCACTTCTTTCACGCCCGCTGTAAAGTAAGTTTGCAGGCCCAGCAGTTGAAAGCCTGCGCGTATCAAGCGGTTCAGGCCAGGTTCGGTTTGGCCAATTTCGGCCAAAAACATTTGCTTGTCGTCTGCTTCCATGCCGGCCATTTCGGCTTCCATCTTGGCGCAAATGGCCACTACCGGCGCGTGCTGGGCGGCGGCGTATTCGCGCAGTTTGTCGAGGTGCGGGTTGTTCTCAAAACCGGCTTCGTCGACGTTGCCGACAAACATGGCGGGCTTGGCGGTAATCAGGCACAGGGGCTTGAGCACGGCCTGCTCTTCTTTGCTAAAGGCAATGCTGCGCACTGGCTTGCCTTGGTTGAGCGTGGCGCT
>CANFOR010000147.1 GCA_947448675.1 Betaproteobacteria bacterium | reverse complement strand
GGTGACGTTTTGTGCGGCGCTGGGGCCGTTGTTGGTGATGGTCACCGTGGCGGTGATGACCTGGCCGGGCGTGCCGTTGGCCGTCACGCTCAGGCTGGTGGAAACATCAGCAATCGGCGTCAGGCTGGTGGCCGCGCTCACCGTGTTGTTGGCGGTCGTGCTCTCTTGCGTGGTGCTGGCCACGCCGGCGGTCCAGTTCTGCGTGGTGGCGCTGGCGCTAGGTATGGTGTAGCTGACCACGGTGCTGGTGTTGGCTCCCGCGGCCAAGCTGGTGATCACCAAGCTGGTGGTGCTCACGCCATTGGGCAGCACCACGGTGACGGTGACGTTTTGTGCGGCGCTGGGGCCGTTGTTGGTGATGGTCACCGTGGCGGTGATGACCTGGCCGGGCGTGCCGTTGGCCGTCACGCTCAGGCTGGTGGAAAGGTCGACGAGAGGGGTTACCGATAAAGCAGCCGTGGTGGTGAGCGTATTAGTACCCACGCCCGTGACCAAGGAGCCTGCAGGAATCGTATTGGTTAACGAACCTGCAGTAGAGCTGGTAACCAATACCGTCAAAGTACACGCAGAACCCGGCGGAATAACCGTGCCATTGGCCAGGCTAATGGAAGAGCCGCCGGCAACAGCCGTCACAGAAGCAGCCGTAACCCCACAAATAGCCGAGCCCCCCGGAATGGAGGCATTGGTTAAAGTTGGATTCGTCGGATAACTGTCGGTAAACGCAGCAGTTAATGTGGCCGAAGTGAGCTTGTGGTTATTGGTAATAACGATGGTCAGCGTGACACTGCCACCCGCAGGTACCGAAGCAGACGAAAAACTCTTAGAAACCGTAGGGGGCGACAAAGTCACCAAATCGGCATCAACCGCAGAACAAGCACCCGTAGCCGCCACGCAACTGGTTGCCGTATTGGTGTTGCTAACCGAGGCGGGAGGGGTGATAACAGCGGTATTGGTGACGGCTGTTTGGGCAAAAGCACTTGGCAAAATGAACGCAGCCAAAAGCAAAGCCAGCATGGCAGAAGCCAACGCATGAAAACGCTTGCGAAGTTGCAAATATATAAAGCCCAAGAGCCGAAAAGATAACAACCAAATCCCCAAAAATATATGAGCCAAGTTGCGAAGTCTAAACTTGAATAACAAAGTTTTAACCCTGCACAACCCCAACCCACTCACCCAAACAGCATTTCCGTGCAAAATGGCACGAACCCAAATGGCATAGCCGCAAACCAATAACTAGCATTCAATTTTAAGCGCAAGCACTTGATCTTGCTATGTTTTTTAAAATGCCTTTTACCTTGCACACGCAAAGATCGCCGCCCAAATACACCTTGCCCCAAAAAAATTGGACGCCAGATCTTCCAAGTATACATAGAACTAAAGTCTTCACTAAGCGCTTTGAACAACCTGCTTAAACGGAATGCAATTGCCGCTGAATAAATGTCTCATCCGCGACACAGCACACGTGCGACCTGGAAAACAGTGCCGTAAGCGCAGCCCATTGCCCTGCCGTATAGACTCCACCCATGAACATCCTCTTCGTTGCCGACCCACTGGCTTCCTTCAAAATCTACAAAGACACCAGCTTTGCCATGATGCGCGAGGCGCAACGCCGTGGCCACCAAGTGCACGCCTGCGAGTGCGCCGACATCCGCTGGCAGCGTGGCGGCAGCGTGCAAGCGCGCGTGCAAGCCATTGCGCTAACGGCCACGGATGCCCAAGCGCAGCTTGGCACGCAGGCCAAAGCCGCGGCCGATGCGCCCTGGTTTGCCCTGCAGTCCACCCGCCTTACAGCGCTGAAAGACTTCGACGCCGTGGTAATGCGCAAAGACCCGCCCTTTGACTCCGAGTATTTCTACGCCATGCATTTGCTCGAACAAGCCGAGCGCGAAGGGGCCAAAGTGTTCAACAAACCGCGTGCCCTGCGCGACCACCCCGAGAAGCTGGCGATCATGGAGTTCCCGCAATTGATTGCGCCCACCATCGTCACCCGCAGCGCGCAGGCGGTGCGCGAGTTTCACGCCGAGCACCGCGACATCATCTTAAAGCCGCTCGACGGCATGGGCGGCACCGGCATCTTCCGCGTGAAAGACGACGGACTGAACCTCGGTGCCATCACTGAAACCTTGAATCAAGACGGCGCACAAACCGTGATGGTGCAAAAGTTTTTGCCCGCCATAGCCCAGGGCGACAAGCGCGTGCTGGTGATTGGCGGCAAGCCCGTGCCCTACAGCCTGGCGCGCATTCCCCAGGGCGGCGAGGTGCGCGGCAACCTGGCCGCTGGCGGCAAAGGCGTGGCGCAGCCGCTCACGGCGCGGGACCGTGAAATTGCCGAAGCTTTGGGCCCCACGCTGGCAGCACGCGGCCTGCTGCTGGTAGGCCTGGACGTGATCGGCGAGAACCTGACCGAGATCAACGTCACCAGCCCGACTTGCTTTCAAGAAATCACCCAGCAAACCGGTTTTGACGTTGCCGCCACTTTCTTAGAAAGCCTGGAAACGCTTGTAAACAGTGCGTAGACAGCTATTGATTTTATAGCTTTGCGCGCAGCAAACGCGCTGGAACCATCGCCAGCGCGCACAGCAGCGCTAACAGTGCAAAGGTTTGCGCAAAGGCGCTGTGGCTTTGGCCCGTCGGCGTATACACGCTTAAGCGCCACTCCAAAAAAATGCCGCACAAACTCACGCCCACCGAGCCGCCCAGCATGCGCAAAAAATTGATGCTACTCGACGCCTGGGCGATCAAGGCGGGCTCCAGCCCGCGGATCGAACCCACGTTGAGCGAGGGCAAAATAAAGCCCAGGCCAATACGGCCCAAAATCGTGACGCCGACCAAGAACCACAGCGCCGTGCCAGTGCCCACCAGCATCATCAACGCGAAAGACGCCGCCAGCATGGCCAGGCCAGCGCCCACCAGCAGATTGGTCGGCGCGCGATTGGTTAGGCGTGCCACCAGTGGAATGGTCACCGCCAAAGCAATACCGGCGGGCAACAAAGTCGAGCCCACATACGAGGCCGAGAGCGCCAACCCAATTTGCATAAACACCGGCAGCAAATAGGTCGAACCAAACAGCGCCGCGCCGTAAATAAAGGCCACGATGCTGCCCATGGCAAAGGGTCGAAAACCAAACAAGCGCAAGTCCATCAAGGGCGCGACACAACGCCGCTCCCACCACAAAAACACGGCAAAGCACAGCGCAAACACCAGCAGCAACAGGCCGCTTTGCAGGTGCTGCCCACCGTGCAAACTCACCAAACCATTGAGCAAACACAGGGTGCCCGCACTGGCCAACAGCAGGCCACGCCAGTCCAGTGCTGAGCCCTGCCCGGCCTGCACGCCGCCCGGCGCGGTGGTGGGCAAATAGCGCGCCGCCATGGCCAACGCGCACAAGCAAAACGGAATCACCATGAAGAACACCGAGCGCCAACCAAACCAGTCCACCAGCACGCCGCCAATGCTCGGGCCAATCGCCGGGGCCAACACCACGCCCATGCCAAACCAACCGCTGGCGCGGCCCTGCTCTTCCGGTGCAAAGGCCCGCATGATGATGACCACGGGTATGGGCTGCACCACGCCTGCCGCCAGGCCCTCCAACACGCGCATGGCCAGCACCAGCGGGTACTGGTTGGCCAGACCGCCCAACAAGCCGCCCAAGAGCAGCAGCCACATGCACGACATGTAGGTGCGGCGATAGCCAAAGCGGCCCAGTAACCAGGGCGTGGTGAGCATCGAGATCGTCATGGCCACCATAAAGCCCGAGCCCACCCACTGCGCGCGCTCTTGGCCCAGGCCAAAGTGGTGGCTCATGTCGGGCACGCCGACATTGATGATGGTGGACGACATGATGGCCGCCATGGTGCCCACCATCACGCTGAACAAAAACAGCCAGCGGTGGCGTGGGCCAAAGCGCTCTTGCAGAGCCGCCAAACTGCTGCCGCTGGGGTCGCTCACGTGCGCACTTCGCCTTGGCCCAGCACCACGTATTTGAGCGAGGTCAGGCCCTCGATGCCCACCGGCCCACGGGCGTGGAACTTGTCGGTGCTGATGCCAATTTCAGCGCCCAAGCCAAACTCAAAACCGTCGGCAAAGCGCGGGCTGGCGTTGACCATCACGCTGGCCGAATCGACCTCGCGCAAGAAGCGCTGGGCGTGCAGGTGGTGGGTGCTGATGATGGCGTCGGTGTGGTGCGAAGAGTAGTGGTTGATGTGTGCAATGGCTTCGTCTAGGCCCGCCACCACCTTGATGCTGATGATGGGTGCGAGGTATTCTTCAAACCAATCTTGTTCTGTGGCGGGCACGATGGTAGCTACATTTTTAATAGCTGCGCACGCAAGCAAGACGCGCTCTGCAGCCGCATCGCAACGCATTTCCACGCCTTTGTCGGCGTAAATTTTACCGATCAAAGGTAAAAACTCGGCAGCCACAGGCTCGGCCACCAGCAGGCTCTCGACCGCGTTGCAAGGGCTGTATTTTTGCGTCTTTCCGTTGTCGGCAATGCGCACGGCCATGGCCACGTCGCAGGGCGCATCCACATACACATGGCAGTTGCCGTCGAGGTGCTTGATAACGGGCACTTTGGCCTCGCGGCTGATGCGCTCGATCAAGCCCTTGCCGCCGCGCGGAATGACCACGTCTACGTACTGCGGCATGCTGATGAGCTGGCCCACGGCCTCGCGGTCGGTGGTCTGCACCAGCTGCACCGCTTCACTGGGCAAACCGCTTTGCAGCAGGGCGCGCTGCACCAGCGCGGCCAAGGCGCGGTTGGAGTCAATGGCCTCGGAGCCACCGCGCAAAATGCAGGCGTTGCCGCTCTTGATGGACAGGCTGGCCGCTTCGATCGTCACATTCGGGCGGCTTTCGTAAATCATGCCAAACACGCCGATGGGTACACGCATTTGCCCCACGCGGATGCCGCTGGGCTGCTGCTTCATGCCGATGATCTCGCCGATCACATCGGGCATGGCGGCGAGCTGTTCGCAGCCCAAGGCGACCGTCTCAATCACCTGCGGCGTGAGCTTGAGCCGGTCTTGCATGGGTGCCGACAAACCCGCCGCTTGGGCCCGCGCCAAGTCTTTGGCGTTCTCGCTGGCCAGCTGCGCAAGGTTCTCGCGCAAAAGCGTGGCCAAGCTGCGCAGCGCTATATTTTTAGTAGCTGTAGACGCCCGCGCCATAAGCGTCGCAGCCGTTTTTGCTTGCAGGCCCAGGGTTTGGATGTATTCGGCGACGTTGAGCGCGTTCATAAATGGTGAGCGTATATTGGAAGAGGTTGAAGGCAAATTTTCTCACATAGCCAATCGGCCTGCAGCGCCCGCCAATATTGCGTAGGTAGCTACAAAATTAATAGCGTACCTAGCACCATGGGCGCGCTCATAGCGCTTGCGCGTAGACGCTGGCGTCGGTCGCAACCAGCTCCAAGGGGAAGCGCTGGCCTGCCAGATAGTCTTCCATGCAGCGCAGCAGCAGCGGGCTACGGTGGCGCGCGCTGCTGGCGCGAATCGCCTCGGGGCCCAGCCACAGGGTGCGCAAAATGCCTGCGTCAAGTACGCGGCCAGCCATGCGCTCGCCCAACGTGCCGCAAAAAGCCAAGCGCAGGTAGCTGATGTCTTCGCGCGGCGCATCGCCTGTGGCAGGGCGCACAAAGCGCGACAGGTAAACGCCCACCAAGGCTTGCGGCGTGAAGGCCTGGGCGGTTTCTTCCAGCACCTCGCGGGCGCAGCCCTGCACGGGCGACTCGCCCGGCTCCAAGTGGCCCGCCGGGTTGTTTAGGCGAATGCCCTCGGGAGTTTCTTCTTCAACGAGCAAAAATTCCATCTGCGCGCCGCTGCCACGGCTGATGATGGCCGCTACGGTGACACTGGGTTTCCATCGGGTGTGCATAGAACGCATTATCGGAGCAAGCGCCCAGGATGCGCCCAACATACGCCCAAGACGGCGCGCAAAATCCCCTACAGTTGGGCCTCTTGTGAGGACATGCAATGCCTTGGACACCAACCCCGCTACCCACCCCGATGCCGCGAATTTTTCTAGCCCTGGCGCTGGCTGCAGCGCTGCTGTGCGCACAGGCCAATGCGCAAAGTACCACTGCGGCCAAAAATGCGGCTACAAATGCGGCTACTTACGCGACTCCTAGCGCGGCAGCGGCACCGCCCAGTGGCACGGCCTTGATCCAAGCGCCCACCCTGGCCAATGTGCCTGCAACCAAGCTGCAAGGCGCTGGTTTTCTCGACAACCCCTATGGCCTGCAAGCCCTGTGGCAGCAAGGCGACGCGGTGGCCAAGATCACTCTGCTCTTGCTGCTGATCATGTCGCTCTACACCTGGTATGTGTTGATCGCCAAGCTGCTGGAGCAATGGCGTTTTAAAGCCTATGCGCGGGCTGCGCAGACCCCGTTTTGGCAGGCCAGCAGCGTGCGCAAAGCTTGCCTGGGCTTGCATGCGCAGAGCCCGTTTCGCGCCGTGGCCGACGCTGCACTGGCCGCCACCCAAGCCCAAAGCGGCTTGCTGCGCCAGGTCGACCGCAGCACCTGGTTGACGCAAAGCATTCAAGACGCGGTAAGCCTGGTGCACAGTCGCAGCAACGACGGTTTGGCCGTGTTGGCAACCGTGGGCTCGACCGCGCCGTTTGTGGGCCTGTTTGGCACGGTTTGGGGCATCTATAACGCCTTGGTGAAGATCGGTGCCTCCGGCCAAGCCTCGATCGACAAAGTCGCCGGGCCAGTGGGCGAGGCGCTCATCATGACGGCCCTGGGCTTGGCCGTGGCCGTGCCCGCCGTGCTGGGCTACAACTGGCTGGTGCGGCGCAACAAACTGGCCATGGACGCGGTGAAAATGTTTGGCTCGGGCCTGCACACGGTGCTGCAGTCGCGCATCGAAAGCCCCAGCGCAGGTACGCAGAATGCTGCAGCCGAAACTGTGCCCGCAGCCTTGCACAAAGAAAGCCCGGCCCATGGCGATTGAGTTTGCCAGCAACAGCGCCGACGAGCCCCTGCTGTCCACCATCAACACCACGCCCTTGGTAGACGTGATGCTGGTCTTGTTGATTATTTTTCTCATCACTATTCCGGTGGTCAACAGCTCGCTGGCGGTGCGCTTGCCGCAAGAAAACGCGCAGGCCAGCGAGCCGCAAGCGCAGAACGTGCTCATCAG
>CANFOR010000146.1 GCA_947448675.1 Betaproteobacteria bacterium | reverse complement strand
ATTGGCTACCCCGACGTGGTGTCCATCGCCAACACCACGCTCAACCAAACCGGCCGCGCAGTGGAGTGCATTGCACTCATCATGCTGGTGTATTTGAGCCTCTCGCTTGCCACCTCGGCTCTGCTGAATGTGCTGAACCGCCGCGCGGCGATCCGGGAACGTTGATGCAAACCACCCTACTTGCCACGCCCATGCCCGCCCGCGCGGCCCCACTGCAAACGCACAGCGCATTCATGCGGCTGCGCCAAGCACTGTTTAGCAACTGGGTGAGCGGCATGGTTTCCACGCTGCTGCTGCTCGGCCTGCTCTGGGCTGGCGTGGCCTTGTTCCACTGGGGCATCTTGCATGCCATTACCGCAGTCGACGCTGACGCCTGCCAGGCCGCACGCGGCAGCGGCGCCTGCTGGGGCGTGCTGCGCGAGAAGGGGCGTTTGATCTTGCTAGGTCGCTACCCGCATGCTGAGCATTGGCGGCCCGCCCTTGCCACCACACTGCTGCTGGGCTTGGTGCTGGCCAGTTGCAGCCCGCGCTTTTGGAAGCCTTGGCTGGCCTTGCTCTGGGCCCTGGTGTTGGCGCTGTTTTTTGGCCTGATGGCGGGCGGCCTGGCGGGCTTGCCGCGCGTACCCACCGACCAATGGGGTGGCCTGCCGCTCACCGTACTGCTCACCGTGCTCTCCATGCTCTTGGCCGCGCCCCTGGCCCTGCTCTTGGCGCTGGGGCGGCGCTCGGGCATGCCCGCCATTCAAAGCCTATGTTTGCTCTATGTGGAGCTGGTGCGCGGTGTGCCCTTGATCTCGGTGCTGTTCATGGCCAGCTTTATGTTCCCGCTCTTCATGCTGGTGGGCCAGTCGCCCGACGTGCTGCTGCGCGTGCTGGTGGGCATTAGCCTGTTTGCCGCCGCGCCCATGGCCGAAATTGTGCGCGCCGGTTTGCAAGCCCTGCCTGCAGGCCAAAGCGAGGCCGCGGCCAGCCTGGGCCTGGGCTACTGGCAGACCCAGCTGCGCGTGGTGCTGCCCCAGGCCCTGGGCGCGGTGGTGCCTAACTTGATGAACAACTTTATTTCGCTCTTCAAAGACACGTCTTTGGTGACAATTGTCTCGCTCTACGAACTCACCGGCGCCATGTCTCTGGCGCTGGGCTCCGACCCCAATTGGCGGCCCTTCAAGCTCGAAGCCTATGCCTTTATTGCAGCGATTTATTTTGCGTTTTGCTTTGCCATGTCGCGCTACAGCCTGTGGATCGAGCGCCGCCTGCACGGCACCCAAGCCTGAAAGCCTCCTGTGAACCCACCCATCATCCAGTTCGCGCAAGTCAACAAATGGTTTGGCAATGGTCTGCATGTGCTGCGCGACATCAACCTGCAAGTGCAAAGCGGCGAGCGCGTGGTGCTGTGCGGGCCATCGGGCTCGGGCAAATCCACCCTTCTGCGCTGCATCAACGCCTTAGAGGGCTACCAAGAAGGCGCGCTCAGCGTGGCGGGAATAGCCCTGGCACCCGAGGCCAGCGCCGACCTGCAGGCCATTGCCCAGGTACGCCGCCAAGTGGGCATGGTGTTCCAGCAGTTTAATTTGTTCCCGCATTTGAGCGTGCTCGACAACCTCACACTCGCCCCGCAATGGGTGGGCAAACTCACGCGCCAGCAAGCGGTTGAGCGCGCCATGCAGCAGCTCGAACGCGTGCGCATTGCCGAGCAGGCGCACAAATTCCCCCTGCAACTCTCGGGTGGGCAGCAGCAGCGGGTGGCGATCGCCCGCGCCCTGTGCCTGCAACCGCAGGTGATGCTATTTGACGAACCGACCTCGGCGCTCGACCCTGAAATGGTGAAAGAAGTGCTCGACGTGATGCGCGAATTGGCCCGCCAAGGCATGGGCATGCTCTGCGTGACCCACGAGATGGGCTTCGCCCAAGCCGTGGCCGACCGCGTGGTGTTCATGGATGAAGGCCAGATCATCGAGCAAGCACCACCCACGCAGTTTTTTCAGCACGCGCAGAGCGAACGTGCGCAGCAGTTTTTGTCGCAGGTGTTGGTGCGTTAAAAATCAGCGTGCGCCAGAAGCTTTATGGCGCACGGGCTGAGCACAGCAAAAGTTCATTCGGGCCGACCCATCCATCGCTAGTATTGAACTGGCTGAGCTGCTCGACCATATCGTCCCAAGCCGCTTGTTGCGCAGGTACTGATAGCTGCGCCAGCATGACCATCAAAGGCGAGGCTGCGCTACGCAAAAAATCAATGTAGTGCTGCGCCGAGGGCAGACCAAACGGCGCGGCCACAGGCCCTACTTTGACGTCAACAAAGCCCGCATCGGCTAATAAGCTTGCCAGCAATGCGGGTTGGCCCAGACTCATCAAACTACCGGGCTCGCAGTAGTCGCCTGGCCTGTCTAGGCTGAGCGGTGGCAAGCCTGCATGCTTGCGCGCCGTGGCGATGCTGATGACAAGGCAAGGGTTGTGCTGGGGCTGCGCAAACACCAGCGCGGCCAAGCGCCCATTGGGCTTCAAGGCTGCATGCGCTTGCTGGAAGGCCCGCTGCGGCTCACGGCAAAACATCAAGCCCAAGCGTGACACTGCGGCGTCAAAGTTCGCACCCGCCAGGCCAAGGCTTTGTGCGTCGGCAAGCTGTGTGTTTACCTGTGGGTAGCCTGCGGCCATTGCATTGGCTTTGGCCAGCGCGAGTATGCCAGGCGAAATATCGGTCGCCAGCACAAGGCCGTGTTGGCCCACACGCTGCGCAATATCCAAGCTTTGATCGCCTGCGCCCGCGGCGATGTCTAGCACCCTTGCGCCAGCTTGGACCTGCGCTGCATCCAACATGGCCTGCGTAGCGCCGCGCAACCACGTCCTAATGGCTACAGCGTGGCTATTCCAGCCTGCAGCGGCCTTGTCCCAGGGATGCGCTTGCACCATCACAGCTCCACCTTCAGGCCCATGCTGCGAATACGGGGCTGCCAATAGCCCTGCTCTGCAGCGATGCGGGCTGTGAGCCGCTCTGGCGCGCTAGAACGGGCCAGCATACCTGCCTCTGCAAATGCCGCTACCAGTTCGGGGCTGCTGATGGCCGTTTTGAGTGCCGTAGCGGCACTGTTGATAGCCGCACTACTGGTGTTGGCGGGCATGAAAAACGCAAACCATTCGCGCACCACCACGTTGCGGTAACCCGCCTCGGCAAACGAGGGTACATCGGGGAAGTAAGGGCTGCGCTCTGCGCCCGAAGTGGCCAAAACCCGCAACTTGCCGGTGGCCTTGTGCTGGCGGAACAAGCCCTCTGGCAGCACCAGGGCCGCAATTTGACCACCCAGTAAATCCACCATCGCGGGCGGCCCCCCAGCGTAAACCACATGCTGCCACGCCACATCGGCTTCGCTAAAAAGCATGGCCTCTAGCAAATGCGGCAAGGTGCCGGTGCCGGGCGAGGCAACATTGGCGAGCTTGGGGTTGCTGCGCAGCCAGGCGATGAACTCACGCAGATTCGTCACCGTGCTGGGCACGGCGGGGCCAATGGCCAACGCCAGTGTCATCTCGCCCGCCAGCGACACCGGTTGCAGATCACGAGCAGGATCATACGCGAGCTTGGGGTAGAGGTAGGGGTAGACGGTGGCAACCGCGCCTTGAGCCAAGAGCAGAGTCGTGCCGTCTGAGGGCGCGGCTTTCAAAGCATTGACGGCAATCTGCCCGGCCGCGCCGGGGCGGTTGTCGACCACCACACCCTGTGGGTAGGCGCCGCCCAGTTGCTCGGCAACGCGCCGCGCGACGATGTCTGGAATGCTGCCCGCTGGGCCCGAACAAATAATACGCAGTGGCCCCTGCGCAGCCTGGGCCATCGCTTGCCGATTGGCGCACAGGCTCGCTAACGTAACCGCCCAGAGCGCTGCGCTTTGCAAGATTGCGCGCCTAGAAGTTGAGTGAAACATATCGGTATCTCCCAAAGTGCAAATATAGAAATGCGGTGTTGAAATGCAGGTGCAAAATTGCAAATGCCTGAGCCGTGATATTTGCAGATACCGCCCTGCTGTGGGAAGATGCGCAATGCAGCAAGCCCATACCTTTTGTGCATCACTGGAGCCTTGGTCAATCCTATGCGCCTACAAAGAATCGAACAATTCATCGCCGTCGTAGACGCGGGCAGCATCCGTGGCGGCGCACGGCAATTGGCGATGTCGCAGCCTGCTTTAACGCGGGCGCTGCAGCAACTCGAAGAAGAGCTGGGCGTGCAGCTCATGCTGCGAAGTGGGCGCGGTGCCACGCTCACCACCGCAGGCAGCACTTTTTTGGCCCGCGCGCGCGTGGCCGAAGCCGAGCTGCGCAAGGCCAGCGAAGAAGCACGGCGCAGTGTGAGCGATGGCAGCGGCATGTTGGCGCTGGGTCTGTCCCCTGTGGCGGCCAGCCTGTTGCTGCCCGAATTGGTTCACAGCCTGCAGCGCGAACATCCCAAGACGCGCATCCGCATTTTGGAGACCACGCCCAGCGCCTTGCTACCCCTGGTGCGCGACGAGGTGATGGACCTGGCCGTGACGCAGCGCACCCGCATCCACCTCGATGCTGGTCTAGAGTACCGTCCGCTGGCCGATTTGAATATGCGCCTGGCCGTCCGCGTGGGGCACCCCTTGCTGAAAAAACGCGGCGTGCGCAGCCTGCAGGACTTGGTAGACACACCTTGGCTCTACATGACCGCGCACGACAGCCATGACGACATCGTGAGCCGTTCCTTCCTCGCCGAGGGCCTGCCCGTGCCCATGCCGGCGCTGCACTGCGGTTCTTACTTTATTGCGCTCGACTTGATCGCCGCCACCGACATGCTGGGCGTCTTGCCACCGGCTCTGCTGCGCAGCTGCATGCAGTCGGGCCAATTGGCCGAGCTGGTGCTGAACAAACCCTTGATCCCCATCAACCTGGGCCTGTACACCCGCTCCGGCTCACCGCCCACACCGCCTGCAAAGTCAGCCGCAACACTCATCACGAGCATCTCGCGGCGCATCGTCACTACCGGGCTGTTGCGCAGCACCGCGCCTTTATAGGCTTGGTGCTGGTTTTTGGTATCAAGTAATGAAAGCCACAATCACTCGAGGCGAAAGACTGCTACCAGCTGACTTCATTGTCAGGCGTGGCGCTGATCTTGTGGATGCTCAAATCTGCGCCATCGAACTCTTCCTCTTGTGACAAACGCAGACCTATGATGGCTTTTAGAGTCCCGTAAACGATCAGTCCAGCCAATACAGCCCAGACAACACCCATAGCTGTGCCAATCAATTGCGCAGGCAAACTTACCCCACCCAAACCGCCCAGTGCTTTGGCGCCAAAAATCCCGGCTGCAATACCACCCCAGGCACCGCACAAGCCATGCAAAGGCCACACGCCCAGCACGTCATCAATCTTCCATTTGTTTTGCGTTAAGGTGAACATAAAAACAAAAATGCCTCCTGCGATACCCCCCGTTACCAGCGCCCCAATTGGGTGCATCAAATCAGAACCGGCACACACCGCGACCAGACCTGCAAGGGGGCCGTTGTGGATGAAGCCAGGATCGTTTTTTCCGACCACCAGAGCGACCAAGGTGCCCCCGACCATCGCCATCAGAGAGTTAACAGCGACCAGACCCGATATCTTGTCGATGGTCTGAGCACTCATCACATTGAAGCCAAACCAACCGACTGACAAAATCCAAGCACCCAGTGCTAAAAACGGAATGTTTGAGGGCGGGTGTGCGCTGATAGAACCGTCTATTTTGTAGCGATTGGCACGCGCACCCAGCAATATGACAGCTGGTAATGCCAGCCATCCACCAACAGCGTGTACCACTACTGAACCCGCAAAATCATGGAACTCTTCGCCAGAAAATGACTTGATCCAAGCCTGAACACCATATGACTGGTTCCAGGCAATTCCTTCAAAAAATGGGTAAACAAAACCCACAATCACGGCCGTCGCAATCAGTTGGGGCCAGAACTTGCTTCGCTCGGCAATGCCCCCTGAAATAATTGCAGGTACGGCGGCGGCAAACGTCAGCAAAAAGAAAAATTTCACCAACTCGTAGCCATTTTTGACGACAAGTTGTTCTGCCCCGACAAAAAAACTGGTGCCATAGGCCACGCCGTAGCCCACAAAAAAGTAAACCACGGTTGAAACTGAAAAGTCGACCAGGATTTTGACCAGCGCGTTCACTTGGTTCTTTTTGCGTACGGTGCCGAGCTCTAAAAATGCAAAACCAGCATGCATGGCCAGCACCATGATGCCACCCAACAAAATGAACAAAGCGTCTGCGCCCTGTTTTAGTGCTTCCATAGTGTCCTCTTTATTAAAAATGATTTAAATTGGTGCATAAATTGGGGAGCAATATTTACGCACCAAAAATAAGCAAAAAGCGAGCCAGCTTAACTTATTCGCATCATAAGCGTGCACAAACAAGGTACTGAAAGCACAAAACTAGTGCAAACCAGCAGGGCAGGATCAGTCCGACCCAGTGTTGCGTCTAAATTTCAATAGTCCTGCGGCTGCTACACCGCATGAAACACTAGCAATGCCCCCTGGCGCAACACAAAACCATTGGCCACCTTGATGTGGATACGGTGGCCGCGCGTGGTGCACGCGGCGATTTGGCTTTGCAGCTCGGCCAGTTGCGCGGTGCTGGGCGCGGTGGCGTAGCCGGCCTTGAGCCAATGGCGCAGGGCATTGGCCTGGCGCGCCGGGCTGAGCTTTTGCAAAGCGGCGATGCGCAAAGCGGGCGCGGGGCTGCCCGCGCTGGCGGTGTCGGCCAGTCCGCTTGCTATATCTTCGATAGCTAGCTGCGCAAGCAGGGCCTGCGCTTGCGCCGCATGACGTGCCGAGCGGGCAAAAGTTTCGCGAAACTGCGGAAAGACTTCGGCAAACGCTGGCAAGAGCTTGGCGCGGATGCGGTTGCGGGTGAATTGCTCGCTGGCATTGCTCGGGTCTTCAACCCAGCCTTGGCCCCGTACGCCCTGCCCGGGTTGGCGCGCCTGCAGGCCCTGGGCCGCGAGCCAGGTGCGGATCTGCGCTGCGCTCAGGCTGAGCAGAGGGCGCACATACTCAAAGCGGTGGCTCTGGGTGCTGGCTTGCGTACTGGCTTTATCTAGGCCTTCAGCGCTGGGCTCCACCAGGCCAGGTGCAGGCACAGCTGGGCTCCATCGCTCGGGCATAGAAGCCAGACCCGGCAGGCCTGCGCCACGGCCCAGGGCTAGCAAAAGCGTTTCGACTTGGTCGTCGGCGTGT
>CANFOR010000145.1 GCA_947448675.1 Betaproteobacteria bacterium | reverse complement strand
TGCTGAGCCGTCGCGCCCGGCCAATAGCTTCGCAGCACCATGGCCCGAAAGGTAAAAGGCGGGTCTTCGTCTTGCCCAAGTTGAAAGTAAGCCGCTACGCCTAGCAGCAAAAGCACCACCATCAGGTAGCGCGTCAGGGCCGCGTGGTCCAGCGCCCACTTGGAGAGGTTAAAGCCTTTGCCAGGCTCGGCTTTACCAGGGGTCAGTTCAGCGGGGTGTTGACTCATGGCTGGCTCACTTGGCTGCACTGGGGGCTGGCGCAGCAGGCGCGGGGCTGGGCGCAGACGTGCTGCTAGGGCCATTGCCAGCGGCTTTGTTTGCCGCGTTATTGGCTGCATTATTAGCTACGTTTTTTATAGCTGTCGACGCATTATTGGCGAGGCTTTCAGCCATTTTTTCCTCGTAAATACTGACTTTTTGACCGGGTGAGAGCACATGCACGCCAGCACTGACCACCACGTCGCCCGGCTGCAAACCGGCGGCGATGATGGCGTCATTGCCGTCGGCTGTTGCAATTTGGATCGGCTGCGAGCGCACCGTCATGCTGGCTTTGTCGAGCACCCACACTGCAGAGCTTTGGCCGTCTTGCTTCAAAGCGCTGGTAGGCAATTTGATGACCACCGCCCCCACATGGCCCAAGGCCAGGGGCTCGACGTAGAGCGTGGAGCCCAGCGCGGGCACGCCCTGGCCTTCTAGCGTGACTTTGACGTTGTAGGTGCGGGTAGCTGGATCGGCCACGGCAGCGACTTCGCGCACCCGGCCCTTGAGCTCGCCGCCTAGCTGGCCGCTGGCGTTGCCATTCATGTCGCCGCTGGTATCCAGGCGGGGAGCCCAGCGTTTGATGCGCACCTCGGAGCCCACCCGCACAGCGGCCACTTTGTCTTCTGGCACGGCAAATACGGCGTCGCGCGGGCCGTCTTGGGCAATGCGCACCACCGGCGTTCCGGCGGCAACCACTTGGCCGGGCTCGGCCAGCACGGCAGTGACCACGCCCGACACGTCGGCCAGCAAATTGGCATAAGCCGCTTGGTTGCCCTGGGCGCTGAGCTGCGCCTGGGCTTGCTCTAACTGGGCCTGCGCCGCTTTGAGCGCGCTCTCGCGCCGATCGAGCTCGGCACCACCGATGAAGTTTTGCTCTTTGAGCGCTTTGTAGCGTTTGTAGTCGGCGCTGACCAAGTCCACATTGCTTTGCGCGGCGCTCACCTGGGCCCGCGCGGCATCGGCGGCCAGTTTGTAGTCTTGCGGGTCGAGCTGGGCCAGCAGTTGCCCGGCTTTGACACGCTGCCCGGCCTCGACCTGGCGCTTGGTGATTTTGCCCGCCACCCGAAAGCCGAGGTTCGATTCCACGCGGGGCCGCACTTCAGCAGCGTACTCAATGCCCGCTTGCATGCTGGCCAAACCCACGGTGAGCACGCGTACTGCGCGAATCGGCTCGGGTGCAGGCTCTTGCTTAGAGCAGGCTTGCAAAGTGGCTGCCAGGGCCATTAGAAGGCCTAGGCGGGCCAGTTTGGCACTGTAGGTGCTTGCCTGCGTGCGAATCTGCGTGCGAATCATGGGAACCCCTCAATTGATTACTGACTGACTGGTTAGTAATCTAGGGTAAATCCCTGGCTTTGTCAAGAAGCCTGCAGCCACAGCACGCTGGTTTGGGGGCTAGCCCAGCCCTGCGAAGCGCTAACGAAAAGCTAGCAGGTGCGCCGACCAAACTCCACCACCCGGTTGCCCGGTAGTTCAAAGTAGTCGGAGGCGCGGCCCGCGTTGCGGTGCAGCCAACCAAACACCAATTGCTGCAGCGGCAGCAAGCCCAGCAAACGACCCTGGCCCAGGGTTTCGCGCGAGGTGAAGTAGCTGGTACTCATTACGTCGGCCGAGACGCCCTTTTGCAGGGCTAACTGCTTCATGAACTCGGGCACGTCAGGCCGCTCCATAAAACCGTGGCGCATGGTCACGCGCCAAAAGCCGTGGCCCAGATCTTGCGCGCTGATGCGCTCTTTGGTGTCCACACGCGGCGTGTCACAAGCCTGCACCGAGAGCAAAACCACGGTCTCGTGCAAAACCTGGTTGTGCTTCAAATTGTGTAGCAAGGCATGGGGGACGGCACTGCTTTGCGCGGTTAAAAACACTGCCGTGCCTTTGACCCGGTGCGGCATGCCGTAAGACAGCGCTTCTAAAAACGGCTCGATGTCCATTTTGTCGATAGCGGCCTGCTCTTTGCTCAAACGGCGACCTTTGTTCCAGGTGGTGAACAGGCCCATCACCAAGGCCGCTACCAGCAAGGGCAACCAACCGCCATCGGCAATTTTGAGACTATTTGCTACCAAAAACAGAGCATCCAAGGTAAGCAGGGCCAGCATTCCCAGCCCGACCAGCCAAACGTTCCAATGCCATTGGCGCAGCGCCACAATGCCCGCCAGCAAGGTGGTGGTGACCATGGTCACCGACACCGCAATGCCATAGGCCGAAGACAGCGCGCTTGAACTTTTAAAGCCCAGTACCAGCAAGATTACGCCCACCATCAGCGTCCAGTTGATGAAGGGCAGGTAAATTTGCCCAACCGACTGGCCCGAGGTTTGCACAATGCGCAGGCGCGGCAAATAGCCCATGCGCATGGCCTGGGCAGTGAGAGAAAATGCGCCCGAAATGACGGCCTGCGAAGCAATGACCGTGGCAAAGGCTGACAGCCCCACCATCGGCAGCACGCCCCATGCAGGCACCAGACGGAAAAAGGGGTTGTCAATCGCCGTGGGGTCGGCCAGTACCAAGGCACCCTGGCCAAAATAGTTCAGCACCAGGGCGGGAAGCGCGATAAAAAACCAAGCGCGGCGAATGGCGCGCGCACCAAAATGCCCCATGTCGGCATACAGGGCCTCGCCGCCCGTCACCGCCAAAAACACCGAGCCGAGCACCGCCAAGGCGTGGTTGCGGTGGCGCACTAAAAATGCCAGCGCGTGCTCGGGGTTCAAAGCAGCCAGCACTTCGGGGTGCAACCAAATTTGTTTGACGCCCAAGAGCGCCAAGAGCGCAAACCACAAAACCATCACCGGGCCAAAGACCTTGCCCACCACGCCGGTGCCAAAGCGCTGCACCGCAAACAGGCCGACCAACACGCACAGGGTGATGGGGATTACATAGGGTTTAAACACCGGCGTGGCCACTTCTAAGCCCTCGACCGCCGAGAGCACTGAAATGGCGGGCGTGATCAAGCTGTCGCCATAAAACATGGCCGTGCCCAGCAAGCCCATGGCCGCAATCAAGCGCAGCATCAAGGGCGCGGCACTGGTGCCACCTACCGCATTGCGCGCCAGGGCCTGCAAGGCCATGATGCCGCCCTCGCCGTCGTGGTCGGCGCGCAGCACAAACAGCACGTATTTCAGGGTGACCACCAGCATCAAAGCCCAAAACACCAAAGACAAAATGCCCAGGACAGTCTCGTGCGTGAGCGGTATACCGTGCTCGGGGTTAAAGCATTCTTTAAGGGCGTAGAGCGGCGAGGTGCCGATGTCGCCATACACTACCCCCAGTGCCGCCAACATCAAACCCGCTCGCAGCGGATGGGCAGATGCAGTAGGGCCATCGGTGTGGCCAGGGGCGGCGGTCGTCAATGCGGTCATGAAAACAATCGGTCGTGAGACAGGGTGCGAAGCATATTCCTAATTTTGTGCAGTGCACCATATTTAGAGTCAACCACCCACAAATTTATAGCGCAGTGCGGACTTTTGCAGCCATTTTTAGACACTTTCAGCCATGAGCTTGCCCACTAGCGCACGATCCGGCGCACCCTCCTGCGCTCTACCTAGCGCCGCCCCCCAGGCGATTACCCACTACGAAAACTTCCCAGTCGCCTCTTGGCTCTGCCCACCGCGCCTGCGCCCGCCCATTGCCGCCATCTACCACTTTGCCCGCACAGCCGACGACATTGCCGACGAAGGCGACGCCACGCCCGCGCAGCGTTTGGCCGAGCTGGACGCCTATGGCCAAGACCTGCAAGCCATCGCCAGCGGCCAGCCCCATAGCGGCCGCTGGAGCGCGGTGTTTGATGCCCTGGCCCCGGTGCTGGCGCAATGGCAGCTGCCCCTGACTTTGCTGCACGACCTGCTGAGCGCTTTTGCGCAAGACGTGCGCTACACCCAGCAGCAGCGCTGGTACGCCAGCCAAGACGAGTTGCTGGACTACTGCAGCCGCTCGGCCAACCCAGTGGGCCGCTTGCTCTTGCATCTGTACGGCGTGCAAGGCGCTGCCGAGTTGGCGCAAAGCGACGCCATTTGCAGCGCCCTGCAACTCATCAATTTTTGGCAAGATCTGTCGCTCGACATTCCGCGCGGCCGCTACTACCTGCCGCTCGACAGTTGCGCCGCGCACGGCGTGCCGCCAGCTGACATCTTGGCCCTGCGTCAAAGCGAGAGTGCTACTAAATTAATAGCTGACAACGCACATTCGGCGCGGCTTTTAATGCTAAAAGGTGCTCCGCTGACGCTAAAAATCCCCGGCCGTGCAGGCTGGGAGCTGCGCCTGGTGGTGCAAGGCGGCCTGCGCATTGTGGAGCGCATCGCCGCGCAAAACTACAGCACGCTGCGCCAGCGGCCTGCGCTGCGCAAGTGGGACGTGGCACCGATGCTGTGGCGCAGTATGTGGATGCGCAAAGCATGACGCATTCCAATGGGACAATCCCCCCATGACCCCCGAGCAATACGTTCAAAACAAAGCCGCCGCCTCGGGCAGCAGCTTTTACTACGCCTTCTTGTTTTTGCCGCCAGAGCGGCGCGCGGCCATCACCGCTTTTTATGCCTTTTGCCGCGAGGTAGACGACGTGGTCGACGAGGTGAGCGACCCTGGTGTGGCCGCCACCAAACTGGCCTGGTGGCGCAGCGAGGTAGCGCGTGCCTATGCTGCTGTGCCCTCAGAAGCGGCCACCCACCCGGTGATGCGCGCGCTGATGCCCCTGGCCGCCACCTACCGCATCGAGCAGCAGCACTTGCAAGCCGTGATCGAAGGCTGCCAAATGGACCTGCAGCAAACCCGTTACCTCGACTACCCGGGCCTGGAGCGCTACTGCCACTTGGTGGCCGGCGTGGTGGGCGAAGTGGCGGCGCAAATTTTTGGCCAAAGCAACGCGCAAACCACGGCCTACGCGCACAAGCTCGGCCAGGCCTTTCAGCTCACCAACATCATCCGCGACGTGGGCGAAGACGCAGCCCGTGGCCGCATCTACCTGCCCATGAGCGAGCTGCAGCAGTTCGACGTCAAGGCCCATGAGCTGCTCAAGAGCCACCCGCCTGCAAGCCAAGCCAGCGACAGCGCTGCCGACTTCAACCAGCGTTTCACGGCGCTGATGCGCTTTCAAGCCCAGCGCGCGCACAGCCTGTACGACCAAGCCCTGGCTCTGCTGCCCGCCACCGACCGGCGCGCGCAAAAGCCGGGCTTGATGATGGCCAGCATCTACCGCACCTTGCTGCGCGAGATTGAGCGCGACGGCTTCCAGGTGCTGCACCAGCGCGTCAGCCTCACCCCCCTGCGCAAGCTGTGGCTGGCTTGGAAGGTGCAAGCCCTGGGGCGTCTGTAATGGCCGCTGCGGGCCGCGAGGTTGCGCGGTGAAAGTCGCCGTCATCGGGGCTGGTTGGGCGGGCTGCGCAGCCGCTGTCGCACTCGCCCGGCAACAGCACCACGCTATTATTTTTGAAGCAGCCCACGCACTGGGGGGGCGGGCCAGGGCTGCTTTTACTTACCAAAACCAGGCGCTGGACAACGGCCAACACATCCTGATCGGCGCTTACACCCAAAGCCTGCAGCTCATGCAATCGGTCGGCATCGACCTGCAGCGCAGCCTGTTGGCCCTGCCGCTGTGCCTGCGCTTTCCCGATGGCACCGGCCTGCAACTGCCCCAACTGCCACCACCGCTAGACGCCGCCTGGGGCATCGCAACCGCACGCGGTTGGAGCCTACACGACAAGCTCAGCCTGCTGCGCGCGGCCCTGCAATGGCGCTGGCGCGGCTTTGTGTGCGCGCCGCAGACCACGGTAGCCCAACTGTGCGCCAGCGTCTCAGCGCGGGTGATGGCCGAGCTGCTCGAACCCCTGTGCATCTCGGCCCTGAACACGCCCGCAAACCAGGCCAGCGGTCAGGTGTTTTTGCGGGTGCTGCAAGACAGCCTGTTTGCACCTGCCAGCAGCCTGGGCGCGGGCTCGACCCTGCTGCTGCCACGGGTGGACTTGAGCAGCCTGTTTCCGCAAGCGGCCTTGCAGTGCGCGCAACAGTTGGGTGCTCAGCTGCGCCTGGGCGTGCGGGTGCTGACATTGCAACGCGCGCAGGCCCAGTGGCTGGTGAACGGCGAAGCTTTTGATGCCGTTCTCTTGGCCTGCTCGGCCACCGAAGCCGCGCGTTTGGTGGGCGCTTTGGCGGCTGCCCCCGAGCTTCTACCTGAGCCGGCACCCGAGTCTGCACAAGCAAGCGAACCGGTAGCGGCAGCAGAAGGCGCTGGCGCGGCACCCGCACTTCAGCCCAGCAGCTTTGCCGCCTGGGCCCACACCGCCCAAGCCCTGCGCTACGAGGCCATTGGCACGGTCTACGCCCATGCCCCGGGCGCGCGTCTGGCTCAGCCCATGCTGGCCTTGCGCTGCAGCGCGCAAGCACCTGCGCAGTTTGTCTTTGACCGGGGCCAGCTCGCGCCCGAGCAGCCCGTGCTGCAGGGCGTGCTGGCCTTTGTGGTCAGTGCCAGCCAGGGCGAACGCGAAACGCTCGAACAACAGGTCTTGGCCCAGGGCCGCGCGCAACTGGGTTTGCCCGCTTTGCACTTGGTGCAAAGCATCGTGGAAAAGCGCGCCACCTTTGCCTGCACGCCGGGTTTGGAGCGCCCGCACATGCAAATTGCGCCCGGCCTCTTGGCCTGTGGCGACTATGTGGCGGGGCCCTACCCTGCCACGTTAGAAGGCGCGGTGCGCAGCGGCTTGGCAGCGGCTAATGCGCTTGCAATGCCACACACAAAGCCCCTAAATCGGCCACAGTGAGGTGGGGCGGCTGCGCATGCGGCCATTGGGTTGACGTATGGTGTTCCGGGCGTTGTACCCACACAGCTTGCATGCCTGCGTCGAGTGCACCCTGCACATCGAGCACCGCGTCGTCGCCCACATGCAAGACCTCGTGGGGTTGCACTTGCACGGCGGCGGCGGCAGCGTGGAAGATGCGCACGTCGGGCTTGGCCACGCCAAAGCCATGGGCGCTCAGCGCTGCCTGAAAGTAG
>CANFOR010000144.1 GCA_947448675.1 Betaproteobacteria bacterium | reverse complement strand
GTGCATTTCATCGACGAGGCCTTGCCGCAGGTACTGTTGGATGGTACTCACGCCGCCGCCCACGCGCACGTCTTTGCCATTGGCCGCCGCACGCGCGCGCTCCAGCGCGGCGTCTATGCCCTCGGTCACAAAGTGGAAGGTGGTGCCGCCTTGCATGACCAGGGGCGCGCGCGCGTGCTGGGTGAGCACGAACACGGGCATGTGGTAGACCGGGTTGTCGCCCCACCAGCCGCGCCAGCTTTCGTCGGGCCAGGGCCCGCGCACGGGCCCAAACATATTGCGCCCTAAGATCCAGGCCCCAACATTGTGAAAGCCGCGCGCGGCAAAGTCGTCGTCAACGCCAGCCTCGCCCCCTGCCTTGCCAAACAGCCGCTCTTGAAACGTCCGCGTGGCCATCGCCCAGCCATGCAAATCCATGCCGCCAAGGCCCAAGGGGTTGTGCAAGTCTTGCCCCGGCCCGGCGCCAACGCCGTCGAGCGATATGGTGAAGCTTTCTACACGCAGTTGAGACATGGGCTGGCTCCGGTTTTATGGGCAACTATAGCGCAGCGGTAGCAGCTACACTTTTTATAGCTGTCTACGCATATTCCATAGGCCTTGCGGGCCTTTTTATTCCTTAAAACCAGGCAAACTTAAGCCCTGCAGGCTCCAGTTTAAGCCCCGCCCGCCCGCCGCTGCTCGCGCAGCATAAACAAGTACAGGCTCTCGACTTTGGTGCGGGCCCAGGGGGTTTTGCGCAGCAGTTTGAGGCTGGAGCCGACGCTGGGCTCGTGGGTGAAGCAGCGCAGGGGGATGCGCTCGCCCAGGCCTTGCCATCCGTAGTGGTCGGCCAGGGCGGTGACGATGGTCTCTAGGGTGAGGCCGTGTAGGGGGTTTCGCGCCTGCGCAAGGGGCTTGGCGGGCCCGGCTAGGGGAAGGGGTGCGGCGGGGGTGTTCATGGCGCTATAGGGGCGTTTATTCGGGCTACGGCAGAAGCGATGGCGCAAGCTATGGCGGAGGCTATTGCAACGGCTCTTTGAGGCTTGCGGGCAATTGCAGGGGCAGCACGTTGATGCCTTCGTCGAGCAGCTCCAGGGTTTGCTCGCGGCTGGCCTCGCCGCGGATGCTGCGTTGCGCGCTTTCGCCGTAGTGGATGCGACGGGCTTCTTCGGCAAACTGGCTGCCCACGTCTTCGGTGTTGGCCAGCACTTGGCGCAGCGCGCCCAGCCATGCGGCCTGCTCTGACCTGCTGGAGGGTACCGCGGCCAGCGCGGTACTGGTGTCGAGGTTCAGGCGCGGGGCACTGAGCATTTTGCGAATGCCCCGGTCTTCACACACCGGGCACTCTACCCGGCCGCTGGCGAGCTGGCTTTGAAAGGCGTCTTCTGAGGCGAACCAGCCTTCAAAACTATGCCCGTGGCTACAGCGCAGGTCGAGGACTTTCATGGATCTGTTTATGCGGTGGCGGTGGCCGTGGCGGCGCTCAGCTCAGCTTGGCTATACCATTGCAGGGGCCACTGGCCGCTGAGCCAGTTTTGCAGCCACAGGCAGGCAAACTGGGTTTTGGCGTCGGTCACTTGGCCGTCGCGCACGGCGGCCAACAAGGCCTCGGGCGGGGCGGTGAAGACTTCTAAAAACTCGCCTGCGTCGAGCTGGCGCTCGCCCGCTACCAAACCCTTGGCAAAGTACAGGTGGATGATTTCGTTGGAGTAGGCAATGGCGTTGTGGGTGGCTCCGGCGCGGGCCCACGCGGTGGCGCGGTAGCCAGTTTCTTCGTGCAGCTCACGCTGGGCGCAGGCCAACGGGTCTTCACCGGCGTCGAGCTTGCCAGCGGGGAACTCGATCATCACCCGGCCCAGCGGATAGCGAAACTGGCGCTCTAGCACCACCTGGCCGCTGTCGGTAATGGCCACCACCATGACGGCACCGGGGTGCAGCAGGTATTCGCGCTGGGCCAAGCTGCCGTCGGGCAGGCGCACGGTGTCGCGCTTGGCATGCAAAAAGCTGCCGCGCACCAGCTCTTTGCTGTCTACTTTGTGCTCGACCAGGTCGGTGCTGCTGGCGGCGCTCAGTGCCATGCTGCGCTTAGCTGGTCAGGGTTTTGACGATGGCTTGCGCGCACAGGCTCATCAGGCCACCGGGCAAGATGCCCAAGATGAGCACCAAGGCACCGTTGAGTGTGAGCACCAAGCGCACGTCAGCCGAGGCCGACACTGTGGTGGCGGTGATAGGCTCGTCAAAGTACATAACCTTGACGATGCGCAGGTAGTAAAACGCTCCGATCAACGACATGAGCACGGCAAAAATAGCCAGGTACAAATACAAGGTTTCACCCGAAGAAATCAGCGCTTGCAGCACCGACAACTTGGCGTAAAAACCCACCAAGGGCGGCACACCGGCGAGCGAGAACAGGCACACCGCCATCACGCCAGCGTAGAGCGGGCTGCGTTGATTGAGGCCGGCGAAGTCGGCGATTTCTTCGCTCTCAAAACCCTCGCGGGCCAAGAGCATGATGACGCCAAAGCTGGCCAGGGTGGTAAGCACATAGCTGACCACATAAAACATGGCCGAGCTATAGGCGTTGGCTGCCGACAGCGTGTTGCCATTGACCACACCGGCCAGCAAACCGAGCAGCACAAAACCCATTTGCGAGATGGTCGAAAACGCCAGCATGCGCTTGAGGTTGGTTTGCGCAATGGCAGCCAAATTGCCGACCATGAGCGAGCCAATGGCCAGCACGGCCAGCATTTGCTGCCAGTCAATCGCCAGGGGCAGCAGGCCTTCGACCAGCAAGCGCATGGCCATGGCAAAGGCCGCCAACTTGGGCGCGCCGCCTATCATCAGCGTGACGGCCGTGGGGGCGCCTTGGTAAACGTCGGGGATCCACATGTGGAAGGGCACCACGCCGAGCTTAAAGCCCAGGCCCGCCACGACAAAGACCACGCCAAACACCAAGACCTGGTGTTTGATTTGCCCTGCCGCCACCGCCTTGAACACATTGCCAATGTCGAGCGTGCCAGTGGCTCCATAGATCATGGACAAACCATAGAGCAAGAAGCCGCTGGCCAGAGCGCCGAGCACAAAGTACTTCATGGCCGCTTCGGTGGCCGTGGCGTTGTCACGGCGCAAGGCCACCAGGGCGTAGCTCGACAGCGTGAGCAGTTCCAGGCCGAGGTAGATCACCAAGAAGTTGTTGGCCGACATCATGACGAACATGCCCAGCAAGGCAAACATGCCCAGGGTGAACAGCTCGCCGCCACGCAGCATGCCACGGTCTGCGGCGTAGGGGCGCGCGTAGACCAGGGTGGCCATCATGGCCAGAGTGGCAAAGCACTTGAGCCAATTGCCCATGGGGTCGCTGACCACCATATGGCCAAAACCGTAAATGGTTTGGGCGCCGTTGGCGTACAAGGCTTCGAGCGCGGCCACGGCGCCCAGCGTCAGCATCGTGAGCGCGTAGGTAGCGGTGCGGCGCGGGCTTTGCACGCCCAAGTCGACCAAGGCAATCACGCAGGCCATGGCCAGCAAGAGCAGCTCGGGGTAGACCGTTATCCAACTGAGTTTGTCAATCATGTGCAGGTTCTCAATTCAATTTGCTGGCCATGACCGACTTGATGAGTTCGGTCACCGAGGCGTCCATCACGTCGGTAAAGGGCTTGGGGTATAGGCCCATGGCGAGCACCGCGATGGCCAAGAGGCTGAGCATCAAAAACTCACGCGCGTTGATGTCGGTCAGCTCGCGCACATGCGCGTTGGCTACCGGGCCGAGGTAGACGCGCTTGAACATCCACAGCGTGTAGGCCGCGCCAAAAACCAGGGCGGTAGAAGCGGCCAAACCGAGCCAGAAGTTGGTCTTAATGGCACCCAAGATCACCATCCACTCGCCGACAAAACCAGCAGTGGCGGGCAGACCACAATTGGCCATGGCAAACAGCAGCGCAAAGGCGGCAAACTTGGGCATGGTGTTGATGACGCCACCGTAGTCGGCAATTTGGCGCGAATGCATGCGGTCATACAGCACGCCGATGCACAAGAACATCGCGCCCGAGACAAAGCCGTGGGCGATCATTTGCACCAAGCCGCCGGCAATGCCCAGCGGGTTGAAGATGAAAAAGCCCAGGGTAACAAAGCCCATGTGCGCCACCGAAGAGTAAGCCACCAGCTTCTTCATGTCTTGCTGCACCATGGCCACCAAGCCGACGTAAATGACCGCCACCAAAGACAGGGCGATCATCAGCCAGGCCCATTCGCGCGCGGCGTCGGGGGCGATGGGCATCGAGAAGCGCAAGAAGCCATAGGCGCCGAGCTTCAGCATGATGGCGGCCAACACGGCCGAGCCGCCGGTGGGCGCTTCGACGTGCACGTCGGGCAACCAAGTGTGCACCGGGAACATGGGCACCTTGACGGCAAAGGCCGAGAAGAAGGCAAAGAACAAGAGCGTTTGCGCCGTCGAGCCCAGAGGCAGCTTGTGCCAGAGCATGATGTCAAAACTGCCACCCGACTTGCTGTAGAGGTAGATCAGGGCGATCAGCATCAGCAAGGAGCCCAAGAGCGTGTACAAGAAGAACTTGAAGGCGGCGTAAATTTTGTTGGGCCCGCCCCAGATACCAATGATGAGGTACATGGGGATGAGGGTGGCCTCAAAAAACACATAGAACAAAATGCCGTCGAGCGCACAGAATACGCCGATCATCAGCCCGCTCAAAATCAAGAAAGCGCCCATGTACTGGTTGACGCGCTCGGTGATCACGTCCCAGGCCGAGATGATGACCACCACGGTAATAAAGGCAGTCAGAAGCACAAACCACAGCGAAATGCCGTCTACACCCAAGGCGTAGTTGACGTTAAAGCGCTCGATCCAAGAGGCTTTTTCAGTCCACTGCATGGCTGCAGTGCCGAGCTTAAAACCGTTGTACAGGGGCAACGTGACCAACATGCTGACGATGGCCCCCACCAAGGCAAACCAGCGCACCACGCGCGCTTGCGCATCGTGCCCAAAGGCCAGCAGCACCAGGCCGAAAACAATCGGCGTCCAAATCGCAAAGCTCAACAATCCCATATTTTTATTCTCCTACTTGCTGAGCAATTCAACGATGTTGGGCCAGGTGACGAAGGCCGTCATCAGCACCAGCACGCCCGCAATCATGACCAAGGCGTAGTGGTAGATATAGCCGGTTTGGAAGCTGCGCACCCAGTTTGAAACCCAGGCCACCAGCTTCCATGAGCCGTTGACCAAGGTGCCATCAATGATGGCTTGGTCGCCACCCTTCCACAGGCCCATACCCAGGGCACGCGCGCCACGGGCCAGCACGTTTTCATTGAACCAGTCCATGTAGTATTTGTTTTCGAGCAGGGTGTAGATCGGTTGGAAAGTGCGCTTGATGGCTGCTGGCCACTCGGGCTTGAGCATGTAGAACACATAGGCTAAGGCCACGCCCGCAATCGCCAACCACAATGGCAGGCTGAACAGCGAATGCAAGGCCATGGCGTTTTCGCCATGAAAAGCTTTGCCCAGTTCTTCCATTACTGGGTGCTTTTCAGCGTCAACAAAAATCGCGCCTTTGAAGAAGTCGCCAAAGAGCATGGGGGCAATGGTGAGATAGCCGATGACCACCGAGGGAATGGCCAAGAGAATCAACGGCAAGGTGACCACCCAGGGCGACTCGTGTGGGCTGTGCGCACCGTGGTGATCGTCGTGACCATGGGCATCGTGCGCGCCATGGACGTCGTCGTGCGCATCGTGGTGGGCATCTGGGTTTTGGTCATAGCGTTCTTTGCCGTGGAAGACCAAGAAGTACATGCGGAAAGAATAAAAAGCTGTGACAAACACGCCTGCTAACACAGCGAAGGACGCAAAGCCGCTGCCCCAAAGGTGGCTCTCGTGCACGGCTTCAATGATGCTGTCTTTGGAATAGAAGCCTGCAAAAAACGGTGTGCCAATCAGGGCCAAAGAGCCCAGCAGCGAGGTGATCCAGGTAATTGGCATGTACTTGCGTACGCCGCCCATCCAGCGGATGTCTTGGTTGTGGTGCATGCCCATGATGACCGAACCCGCGCCCAAAAACAGCAGGGCTTTGAAGAAAGCGTGCGTCATGAGGTGGAACACTGCCACCGAGTAAGCCGAGGCACCCAAGGCCACCGTCATATAGCCCAGTTGCGAGAGCGTGGAATAAGCCACTACGCGCTTGATGTCGTTTTGGATAATACCCAAAAAGCCCATGAAGAGCGCCGTGATTGCGCCAATCACCATGATGAAGCTCAACGCCGTGTCGCTCAGCTCAAACAGCGGCGACATGCGCGCCACCATGAAGATGCCCGCCGTCACCATGGTGGCCGCGTGGATCAGGGCCGAGATGGGCGTGGGACCTTCCATGGAATCTGGCAGCCACACGTGCAGGGGGAACTGCGCGCTCTTGCCCATGGCACCGATGAAGAGGCAAATGCAGATCACGGTGACCAGCATCCAACTGGTGCCCGGCAGCGTGAGCTTGGCCAGGGTGTCGGCCTTGGCAAAAGCCTCAGCGTAGTTGAGCGTGCCCGCAAAAGCAGCGATCAAACCGATGCCCAAGATAAAGCCAAAGTCGCCCACGCGGTTTACCAAGAAGGCCTTCATGTTGGCGAACACCGCCGTCGGTTTGTTGAACCAAAAACCAATCAAGAGATAAGACACCAAGCCCACCGCTTCCCAGCCAAAAAACAGCTGCAGCATGTTGTTGCTCATGACCAGCATCAGCATGGCAAAGGTGAACAGCGAGATGTAGGCGAAGAAGCGGTTGTAGCCCTCGTCTTCTTCCATATAGCCCATGGTGTAGACGTGCACCATGAGGGAGACGAAGGTGACGACGCACATCATCATGGCACTGAGGCCGTCTATCAAGAAGCCGACCTCCATTTTGAGGCCTCCCACCACCATCCAGGTGTAGAGGGTTTCGCTCAGGCGTGCGCCGTCTTGCACCACGCTTTTGAGCGTGAGGGCTGACAGCACAAAGGCCACGAACACACCGGCAATGGTCAGCGTATGGGCCACGCGGCGGCCCATCCAATTGCCACCCAACTGGGTGCCAAAAATACCGGCCAACACTGCGCCCACCAGGGGTGCCAGAGGCACGGCCAGGAGCATCGGAACAGAAAGGGTTTGACTCATGTGCTTAACCCTTGAGCGTGTTGAGTTCGTCCACATTGATGCTGGACTTGTTGCGAAACAGCAGCACCAAAATGGCCAGGCCGATGGCCGACTCGGCAGCGGCCACCGTCAGAATAAAAAACACAAACACTTGGCCCGCCATGT
>CANFOR010000143.1 GCA_947448675.1 Betaproteobacteria bacterium | reverse complement strand
CGGCAAGATGGTGCCGCCGTAGACGTAGATGGCGGGCACATTGGCGCGCAGCATGCCCATCATGCCGCCGGGCATGTTTTTGTCGTAACCGCCGACCACCACTACGCCGTCCATCCACTGGCCTTGTACGCAGGTTTCAATGCAATCGCTGATCACCTCGCGGCTGACCAGGCTGTATTTCATGCCCTCGGTACCCATGGCCATGCCATCAGAAATGGTGGGCGTGCCAAACACCTGGGCGTTGCCGCCAGCCTCTTCAATGCCCGCAATGGCCGCGTCGGCCAGCTTTTGCAGGCCGCTGTTGCAGGGGGTGATGGTGCTGTGGCCATTGGCCACGCCGACCATGGGCTTTTTAAAGTCACCCTCTTGGTAGCCCATGGCGTAGTACATGGAGCGGTTGGGCGCGCGGGCCTTGCCTTCGGTAATGTGGGCAGAGCGGGCGTTGATTTTGATGATTTTGATGATTTTGGTTTCGGCCATGGCGGGTTCAAAAAGTTAGGTACAACAAAAGCTCGATTCTAGGCGCTGGCACAATCGCAGCATGCTGATCCACCCCCAAATCAATCCTGTCGCCCTGCAACTGGGCCCCTTTGGCATCCACTGGTATGGCTTGACCTACCTGGCCGCCTTTGGTCTGTTCATCTTTTTAGGCCTGCGCCGCCTGCAGCACCAACCCTATGCCCGCATGGTGGGCGACGCGGCCTGGGGCCGCAAAGACGTAGAAGACATTTTGTTCTTAGGCGTGATGGGCGTCATCATTGGGGGCCGCTTAGGCTATTGTTTGTTCTACAAGCCCGGCTACTACCTGGACAACCCGGCCGAGATACTGGCGGTTTGGCGTGGTGGCATGAGCTTTCATGGCGGCATGCTGGGGGTGGTGGTGGCCGAGTGTTGGTTTGCCTATTCGCGCAAAAAACCGCTGTTGCAGGTGGCCGATTTTGTAGCGCCCTGCGTGCCCACCGGTTTGGCCAGTGGGCGGGTCGGCAACTTCATCAACGGCGAGCTGTGGGGCCGAGTCTGCAACCCATCGTTGCCCTGGGGCATGGTGTTCCGTGACGGTGGCGCGCTGCCACGTCACCCTTCGCAGGTCTACCAATTTTTGCTCGAAGGCTTGCTGCTCTTTCTGTTGCTCTGGCTCTATGCCCGCAAAGAGCGCCAAAGCGGGCAGGTAGCCGCAGCGTTTTTAGTGGGCTATGGCGTGTTGCGCTTCATTGCAGAATTTTTCCGCGAGCCCGACAACTTCTTGGGCCTGCTTGCCTTGAACATGAGCATGGGCCAGTGGCTGTGCGTGCCCATGGTGGTGGGCGGCGCGGGGCTGTGGTACTGGGCTGCGCTTCAACAGCCTGCGCGCAGCTAGTAGCGCTAGCGTCTATTTGCGCTTTTGCCGAGCGCCCATGCGCGAGCGCAGTTCGCCAACGGCCACCAACCCGGCTTCGTAACCGGCTTGGATGAGGTCTTTGCGCACAGAGAAGTCGCTGCTCGAAAAGCGCTGGGTGTCGGGGCGGATCACGTAGTCGGCGGTTTGCGCTTCGAGCTGCGTGAGCGAGCGGCCCATGATCTCAAACGACTGCAGCAGCACTTCGTACAAGCCGCCGTGGGGGTTGTTCGATGGCTTGCTGCCAACGTCAACGGCAATCACAAAGTCGGCCCCCAGCATGCGCGCGGCCTTGACGGGCAGCGGACTGACCAAGCCGCCGTCTACCAACTCCACGCCTGCGATAGTTGCGGGCACAAATACGCCAGGAATTGAACACGAAGCGCGCACCGCAGCGCCACTGTCACCACTGCGCAGTGATACTTGCTCGCCTGTTTTGAGGTTGGTCGCCACTGCTGCGAAGGGTAGTTTCAAGCGCTCTAGTGGCGTGTTTTTGACGTATTCATTGACCAATTTTTGCAAGGCGTCACCGGCAAACATGCCGCGCTTGGAGGCGCTGGAAATATCGGCTACGTCGATGTCGCGCACTTTTAAGGCGACCTCTTCCATTTGCCATGGCGTGTAGCCAGCGGCATAGAACACGCCAACCAAGGAGCCCGCGCTGGTGCCAGCGACAACGTCGGCTTTAAAGCCCGCTTCGTCCAAGGCTTTGAGCACGCCAATATGGGCAAAACCCCGGGCCGAGCCTGCGCCCAGGGCCAGGCCAATTTTGCGCACCGAGCGGTCTACGCCGTTGCCCGTGCCCGCAGGTGGAGCGGCGGGGCGGTTGCTTTGTGCCCACAGCGCACTGCTACCCGCTGCAAGGGCCAAACCTGCAAAGTCGCGCCGCTGCATCATTTGGACTCCACGGCTTTAACGGCACCGCTATCGATCATTTTCTTCAAGTTCGACCAAGCCGACTCAAAGGCATTGGGTGCTTCGCCTTGGGTGATGGTGGCTATTTTTTCGTCCAAGATCAGTAGCTCCACGCGGCGGTTGAGCTTCTTGCCTTCGTCGGTGGCGTTGGAGGCAATGGGGCGGTTGAATGCATAACCTACTGCGACCATGCGGCCCTCGGGCACTCCACGCTCTGCCAGCGCCTTGAGCAAAGATTGCGCGCGGGCCACGCTCAAAGCTTGGTTGCTCGCTGCGCTGCCGACGTTGTCGGTATGGCCTTCAATCGACACGTTTTTGCTGGTTTTGGTTTTGAGCAACTGGGCGATGCGCTCCAGGTAGGGCGCTGCGTCGGCGGCTCTGAAGTCGGCCTTACCGATGTCAAACAACACCGCGCTGGGCAAAAAGATTTGTACGCCACGCTCAGACTGCTCAATCGGCAAAGTGGGGCCGGTGTAGACCGCAATCGGCGCGGGTGGCGGTGGTGGTGGCGGAGCAGGAGGTGTGCTGCAAGCAACCAAGGCGAGTACGAAGGCTGCACAGAGGGTGCAGAGAAGGCTGCGCGGGCTTGAAAAGATGGTTGGCATTTTGGAGCTTAGTTTGGGATGTGGAAAATCTGTTTTTTTGATGGGTACAAAGTAAGTCCAATGTACTGCCGTGGTGCCGCATGGCAGCATGGCAGTCAATCATTCAGTTGCATGTCGTGATTTATTTCCTTTCTTTTCCGTGCTACTGGGCGCGCCAGCAGCCAAGCTGCGCAAAGCGATTGGTATGCGCCAAGACACTTGTTGCGTAATTATCTATAATTACGCGTAATTATGGCCATTGTCCAATTGCAATCGTACCGAGCAAGCCCTTCGCCGTCTCTGCACAGCGAGGTGGCCGACAAGCTGCGCGAGCGTATTTTTACGGGGCAATTGCAGCCGGGCGCTTTTTTAGATGAACCCAGTTTATGCGAGTCGCTCAGCATCTCGCGCACGCCCTTGCGCGAAGCGCTGAAGGTGCTCACCGCCGAAGGTTTGGTGCGCCACGAGCCTCGGCGCGGCTGTTTTGTGAACGCCGTGACCGAGCAAGACCTCGACGAAATCTTCCCCGTCATCGCCTTGCTGGAAGGGCGCTGCGCCTTCGAGGCCGCGCGCCATGCCAGTGACGCTGATTTGGGTGAGTTGGCCGTGCTGCACAAAAAATTGCAGAAGCTTGCCGCCGCAGGAAAAATTGCCGAGTACTACGCCAGCAATGTGCTGATCCACGAGGCCATCATCCATTTGGCCAATAACCGTTGGTTGGCGCAATGCATTGCCGACCTGCGCAAAATTCTCAAGCTGGCGCGTTTGCAGCAACTGCATGCGCCGGGCCGTTTGGCCCAAAGTGTGGCCGAACACATGGCCATTTTTGCGGCATTACAAGCGCGTGACCCTGAAGGTGCCGAGGCCGCCATGCGCACCCATCTGACCCGCCAGCGTACCGCTTTGCGGGAGCTGTCTAAAAATAAAAAAGGCCGATTAAGCATATGAAAATTAGCTTGTCAGCTATCAAAAATATAGTAAAACGGGCCAGCGCAGAGTCAGCACTGCGCACCACTCAAGAGCGCTTGGGGGGCAGTCTGCGCCACAAGGAAGAGGCGTTGTCGCCGCGCGTGCTGCGTCGCACGCTCGAAGAACTGCGCGCCGTGATCGACGCCCGTGTGAGCGAGGTCGAAGGTGGGCGTCGGGCCCAGGGCATTGCCCAGTGGTACGCCAAAGCCCTTCCCGAACAACGGCGCGATATGTGGCTGCTGATGAGCGAGCAGTTTTTGGCCGACCCGCAAAAAGCGCGGGCCGCGCAAGCCCAATACGCCGCTGCCGTAGGCACGCCCGATGAGGCCGCCGCTGAAGTGCGCCTGCGCCGCGCCACGGTGTCGCCACGCAGGCGTTTGCTGCAACGCTTTAGCGTCAACCCCGAAGGCATTCGCTTCTTGGTTGACATGCGGGCCGAATTTCAAAGTGCACTCAAGACCGATAAACGCTTGGCCGCGCTGGATGTGGAGATGGAATACATGTTCTCCACTTGGTTCGACGTGGGCTTTTTAGAGCTGCGGCGCATCAGCTGGGATTCGCCCGCTTCTTTGGTTGAAAAGCTCATCCAGTACGAGGCCGTGCACGACATCAAAAGCTGGGCCGATTTGAAAAACCGGCTCGACTCCGATCGCCGTTGCTATGGTTTTTTCCACCCCCGTTTGCCCAATGAGCCGCTGATTTTTGTTGAGGTGGCCTTGATGGACGAAGTGGCCCATTGCATTACGCCCTTGCTCGACGAATTTGGTGCTGCAGCCGACTTGCGCAGAGCCACGACGGCCATTTTTTACTCCATCAGCAATACCCAAAGCGGCTTGCGCGGCGTGAGCTTTGGCGACTCGCTCATCAAACGCGTGGTGGAAACGCTCAAGGCGGAATTTCCGCGCTTGAAAACATTTTCTACGCTCTCGCCGATTCCTGGTTTGCGCAACTGGCTGGGTCGCAATGCGGCCAGCTTGGCCAGCTCCTTGCAAGAGGTCGATGTATTGGCGCTGGCCGAAGACGCCGCGTTGCGCAAAGCCCTGATGGAGCGCGCTGCCCAGTACCTGGGGCGGGAAATGACGGATGGAAAACCGCTGGACCCTGTGGCACGATTCCACTTAGGCAATGGGGCACGGGTTGAGTGTCTCAATTGGGCGGGCGATCCATCGGTAAAGGGCATGAAGCAGTCGTATGGTTTGATGGTGAATTATTTATACGACATCAAGCGCTTAGACAAACACCGCGCAGGCTTGGAGCAGGGCAAAATTGCAGTGTCCAGCCAGGTGCAGTCATTGTTGGCTTAGGCGAAGCGAAGCAATCAAAATAATTTGGAGACAAGTATGAAGTGGGCTCTTAGTGCAATGCTGCGCACGGTTTTGCGCGCTGGTTTTTTTACGGTAATGGCTAGCTTGGCGGGTTCGCTGCTGCTGCAAACTGCGCAAGCCCGCGTGCTGCGCATCGTTGTTGACGAAACCAAGCCCATGCCGACCGTGGCAGGTGGCTTGCCCTATGAGCAAATCGCAGGGCGCGCCTTTGGCGAGCTCGACCCCCAGCAGCCCGGTAACCGCATCATCCAAGACATTGAACTGGCCAAAGACGCAGGCGGCAAGGTGCGCTATGTGGCCAGCTTCGTACTCACCAAGCCGGTGGACATGGGCAAGGCCAGTGGCCTGATGTGGCAAGACGTGCCCAATCGCGGCACCATATTGCCCAACTACGCCAGCCAAGCAGCTGAGCGCGCCATGGGCGACATCAACCTCATGAGTGCTTGGCAGGGAGACAACGTGGGTGCCACGGCAGTGCGCTCCACTATGTCGGTCACGGGCACGCACTGGCTGCAAGTGCCCGTGGCCAAAGGCGAGGGCGGTAGCGCAATTACCGGCGAGGTGCTGGGCCGCATCGTCAACCGCAGCGGCCCCGGCTCGCAGCCGCTCATGGTGCAGGTTAACCCCCTACCCTATAAACCACAGAGCTTGGACACGCGGCAAGCCAGCTTGGTGTCGCGCACTGGCGAGTCCACGCGGGGTGAGGTCTTTGGCGAGCAAAGCATTCCTGCCAGCGACTGGGCTTGGGCGCGTTGTGACACCGCCAACCCCTTTCCCGGCACGCCCGATCCCACGCAAATTTGCTTGAAGAACGGCTTTGAGGCCAGCAAGCTCTACCAAGTGGTTTTCAAGGCCGCCGACCCTTACGTGCTGGGCATTGGCTTTGCCGCTTGGCGCGATGTAGGTCAGTTCTTTAAAACTGCTAGCGCAGACGATGCAGGCACTGCCAACCCCGTTGCCAAGGCGGTGAAGTACAGCATCGGGCGCGGCATTTCGCAGTCGGGCAACTTCTTGCGCGCCTGGTTGCATTTGGGGTTTAACCAAGTGGAGCAGGGCACGGCAGGTGCGAAGGTGCACGACGGCCTGTGGCCCATCATCGCCGGGCGCCGCATTGCGTTGAACTTTCGCTGGGCCCAACCCGACGGCGTGTTAGAGCTGTACCAAGCGGGCAGCGAAGGCCCGCAATGGTGGTTGCCGCAAACCGATGCTTTGCGCGGTGGGGCCGTGGGCAGCATCCAAGACCGTTGTTTGGCTAGCCAAACTTGCCCAAAAATCATTGAACACTTTGGCTCGGCCGAGGTGTGGGCTTTAAAGCTCACGCCCGCTTGGGTGGGTACCGACGGCAAGGTCGATTTGCCCCTGCCCGCCAACGTGCGGCGCTACTATATTGCCAGCTCACACCACGGCGGTGGTGCGGGTGGGTTCGACAGCAGCTTGCCCGGTGTCGGTTTGCCCGCGACGGGGGCCATGTGCCCTGGCAACAACTACGGCCAAGGTATTTTGCCCGCCAACCCCATGCCCCATACTGAAACGGTCAACGCCCTGCGTGTGCACTTTCGCAATTGGGTGATGAAGGGAAGCGAGCCTCCCGCCAGCCGTTGGCCCACGATAGCCGATGGCAACTTGGGCGCGGCCAGCAAACAGGGCATTGGCTTCCCCACCTTGCCGGGTTTGCGCGCTACCCTGCCCGAGGCCGATTTCATCTTGCCGGTGTTCGACTACGACTGGGGTCCAGGCTTTAACAAAGCCGACGGCTCGGGCATTGCTTCTAAGGCCCCTCCCGGCATTTTGCAGGTCTTGCCCATGCTCGCACCCAAAGTTGATGCCGACGGCAATGAACGCGGGGGTGTGCCCGTGGTGCTGGCCGACGCCCCGTTGGGCACCTACTTGGGCTGGAACATCAGCGCAGGAGGTGCCAAGCCTTTTCACCAAGGCCAAATTTGCAATTACGTCGGCGGCATGCTGCCCTTTGCCAAAACGGCGCAAGAGCGCCAAGCCAGTGGCGACCCACGGCTTTCGTTGGAGGAACGCTATGGTTCGCACGCCGGGTATGTAGCCGCGGTGCGCAAGGCCGCGCTCAATGCGATACTCCACGGCTTTTTGCTGGCCGAAGATGCCGATGCTTTGATCAAAGCGGCAGATGCCAGCGCGGTGTTGCGCTAACTTGAGTTG
>CANFOR010000142.1 GCA_947448675.1 Betaproteobacteria bacterium | reverse complement strand
CATTGAGTACCTGAGCGAATACCTGCACCGCACCCAAGGCAAGGCTCTAGGCGTGGTCACCACCGCCGACGTGTTTGACGCCACGCCCGCAGGCAATGCGGTGCACACCAGCAGCCGCGCTGCAGGCACGGGCATCGTGGACCAGTTTTTAGACGACCGCAAACTCAGCGGTTTGAGCGTGCTGATGGGCGGTGGTCGCAAATGGTTTTTGCCCGCAGGCACGCCCGGCTCGGCGCGCAGCGAGCGCAATGATTACGCCTTCTCTGCTACCGAAGCGCACACCGCCGACATCGTCAAACGCTGGGGCGCAGCCCCCGGCGCCAAAGACATTGGGCGCGACCTGATTGCCGACTTCAAAAGCGCTGGCTTTCAATACGCCGCTAGCAAGACCGAGCTAGACGCTGTAGACAGCAAGGCCGACAAATTGCTTGGTCTGTTTGCCTACGCCAACATGAACGTCGCGCTCGACAAAATCGACGGCCGCCGGGGCAAAAAGATGGGCGTGAGCGGTAGCGTGGTCGACGACTACGGCCTGCCCGACCAACCCATGCTCGACGAGATGGCCAGCAAGGCCATTGGCGCGCTGCGCAAAAACAAGCAAGGCTTTGTGCTCATGGTCGAGGGGGCGTCAATCGACAAACAAGCCCACAACATGGACACCGAGCGCTGGATGCTCGACACCATCGAGTTCGACCGCGCCGTTAAAGTGGCGCAAGACTTTGCTGCCGAGAACGGCGACACCTTGGTCATCGTCACAGCCGACCACGAATGCTCGGGCGCGGCCCTGATTGGCGGCTCGCGCTTGACAGACGCCAAGCTCGTCGAGGCCGCTGCCAAGGGCGGTAAAGAGAATTTGCGCGACCCGGTGGTCGGCGTCTACGAGCTGGGCGGCTTTCCACGCTACCGCATTGCGCAAGACGGCTACCCCGAAACCACTGACATCGACTTTCGCCTGCTGGTGGGCTACGGTGCCAACGCCGACCGCTATGAAGACTGGCGCACCAATGCCCGGCCCGTGCAAGACGCGGCCCAACCCTTTGTGAAAAAAGAACCGCTCTCCACCTACCCGGCCAGCCCGCTAGAGCGCGACAAAGACGGCAAGTTTTTGGTCACCGGCCAAGTGCCCGGCGAGTCTGCGGTGCACACCGCCACCGACATTCCGCTCTCAGCCTACGGCCCGGGCGCCTACAGCTTTACCGGCCTGCAAGACAACACCGACGTATTTTTTAAACTCGCCCAAGCCGCCGTGGGCGGCGTGGTACTTCCGCCGGGCATGGTGCTACAAAAAGCCGTTCGCTAAGGACGCCGTTGGCGTGCACTAAGGCTCAAGCGAATTTGGCAAGCAAAGTCGCCACCCTGTGCGCAGGGAAGTCTCCCTGCTCAATCACACAGCCAACCATGTTGTAGAAGGCTTTGTCTAAAGCCTTGCGGGCGGCCGAGAGCTGCTGGGCCACCTCTTCGCAATCCGCATCGAGCTCAATCAGACGCTGCACCCCACGCAATTGCCCCTCCACCCGGGCTAGGCGGGCGCGCAGAGCTTTCTTTTTGCTGTCGTTGTTCAGTTTTGGCATGAGTATGCAGTGAAAAATATACTGGGTGGAGTATACTTCGGCCGGTCGCATCTCACACGAAGGTTTCTTATGCACCCGTTTTTATGGTCGCTTATCGGCGGCATCGTGATTGGTTTGTCTAGCTGGCTATTGCTGTTCTCCCTTGGACGCGTAGCGGGCATTAGCGGCATCACCAGTGGGTTGTTGGTGCCCAACGCGCCAAGCGGTGACCACGCTTGGCGCTGGGCCTTTGTGCTGGGGCTCATTGGGGTTGGCGCTGCTATGGCAACACTTACTGCACAACCGCAGATTGCGCAGCGCCCGGTTCTCTTGCTGGTGGTGGCTGGGCTCTTGGTGGGCTACGGCACCGTTACAGGCTCGGGTTGTACCAGCGGGCACGGTGTGTGCGGCCTAGGGCGCAGGTCCGTGCGCTCACTCGCGGCAACCTTGGTTTTTATGGGCTTGGGCATGTCCACCGTGGCCATCGCCAAAGCGCTGTTGGCTTAACTCCCCAATCTCGCTTTTCATGAGAACTTTCATGTTTCAACGACTTTTTTGGGCCCTGTTATCAGGCGCGTTATTTGCAGTCGGTCTGGTGCTGGGCGGCATGACGCAACCGGCCAAAGTGCTGGCATTTCTCGACGTAAGCGGCATTGCGCGCGGCATCTCCAGCACGGCCCAGCCAGGCTATTGGGACCCCAGCCTGGCCTTTGTCATGGGCGGCGCTTTGATGGTGAGCTCGCTGGCCTTCTGGCTCACGCCGCGCCGCGCCAAACCGCTGGCCGACGCGCAATTCCATTTGCCAACCCGCACCGACATTGACCGCAAGCTGCTGCTGGGCAGCGCCATGTTCGGTGTCGGCTGGGGCTTGGCAGGCTATTGCCCAGGACCGGCCTTGGCCTCGGTGCTGACGGGCGGCAGCGACATCTTGTTTTTTGCCAGCGCTATGCTCATAGGCATGTGGGCTGCCAAACGCTTTCCCCTGCGCTAGGCAGCCAAGCGGGCTGGTTTGGCGTGCATTAGCCAGTAACGCAGGCGACTTCTTCCGTCGCAAAGTGGCCCGGCAGCACCACCTCCAGCATTTCAATGTCCTCGCTATGGCCCAGCTCGCGGTGGCGAATACCAGGTGGCTGGTGCACACACGAGCCCGCCTCTAGCCGCACCACGCCCTGGCCCTCGTATTCAAACTCGATCCAACCCTTCAACACATAAACCAACTGGAAGCTGGTGCGGTGCAAATGCGGCTGACCATTAAAAGCCTGTCCCGCCGCCGCGCGAATCACATGCGCATTCACCCGCCCCTCGGTCGCCTGCAGAACGCCCAGATCGCGGTACTCGAAGAAGGAGCGCAGGCCACGCTCGAAGTGCGCGTCTTTGGCGTGGGATAGGGCGAAGGCTTGGGTGGTCATGGTGTGTTCTACGGTGTTAACCAAAAGAAATTAGACTACAAAACCCCCACATAAGACCCCCCATCTACCAGTAAATTCTGCCCATTGATGTAGCCAGCTTGTTGGCTGCAAATAAAAGCGCAGAGCGCACCAAATTCTTCGGGGCGCCCTAAGCGGCGGGCGGGGTGTTCAGCCAGGCGGGCGGCTTTGACTTGCTCCGGCGTGCGACCGGTGCGGGCGGCTTGGGCGGCAAAATTGCTGGCGATGCGGGCGGTGTCAAAGGTGCCAGGCAGTAAGTTGTTCATGGTCACACCGCGCGCCGCTAAACTGCTGCGGGCCAAACCGGCTATAAAGCCAGTGAGCCCACTGCGTGCACCATTAGACAAACCCAAGATGTCGATAGGCGACTTTACCGCGCTGCTGGTAATGTTCACGATGCGGCCAAAACCGCGCTCGGCCATGCCATCTAGCGTGGCTTTGATCAGCTCAATGGGCGTGAGCATGTTGGCGTCTACGGCTTGCAGCCATGCCTCGCGGCCCCATTGCCGAAAGTCACCTGCTGGCGGGCCACCGGCATTGGTAACGACGATGTCAAACGCGGTACGCAGGGCCCACACGGCAGCACGGCCCGCCTCGGTGGTGATGTCGGCTGGCACGGCCAGCACCTCCATACTGGGCGCAGGTTTTGCGGGGCCGATGATGCCGTTTTTAAGCCCATTTTCGGAAGCAAAATGGCCTTCGAGGCGCATAGATTGTGCGTTGGCAGCTATGCATTTTGTAGCGGCTTCGTGCAGCGCAGGCGCGCCGCGCGCCACCAGCACCAAGTTCACACCCTCTTGCGCCAAAGCCTGGGCGCAGCCAAAGCCCAGGCCTTGGCTGGCGCCGCAGACCAGGGCCCATTTGCCCGCCAAGCCAAGGTTCATGCGTGCGCCTTCATCCCTGCACAGCTGCGGCGCTTTGCATGGCAGTAAGCTGCTTGAGCGCCATGTTTTGCATAGCGCGGCGCAGGCGCACCAAGCCCGCGTCGTGCTCGTACAAGTGCTCGCGCTGGTTGGCCTGCGGCTCCATGGCTTCGAGCATCACCCGGTCTTGCTCCAGCACCACCCAGTGGCGCGCCTCCAGCCGGTTGCGGTACAAAAAGCGCCAGGCGTCGCGCTGCCAACCCTCTACTTTGCGGCAACGCCAAAAGAACACGGCGCTCAGGTTGGGCGCAATCGGCGTGTAGCTGCCAATGATGCTAAAGCTGCCACCCGGCCCCCCGGTTTTGGGGTAAGGAATGGCCAAGCGCATCCAATGGGTGCCGGTGTCGGCCCATTCTGTCCAGTCAAAATTGACATCGCGCTGGCCGTCTTTTTCAAACATAAAGCCGTTGTCGGTTTTGCGCAATTTGAATTTAGCGCTGATGTCGCCCTCGCTCATGCTGTGCGATTGTTTGTGCACAAAGCTGCCATGCATCGGGTCCATCACGTTGTCGGCCACGTAGCGGTAGTCGCTGCGCCACTCGACATAGCAGGGGAAGTTACTCCACTCCGCGCCTTCTAGCTGCTCGGGCAGTTGCAGAGGTGGCGGCTCGGCCACGAAGCTGCGGCTGTTGTAGAGCCAAATAGCACCATGCGCCTCGCGCACAGGGAAGCTACGGGCGGCGCGCGTGCCCTCTAAAGCGCAACCGGGGCTGGCGGGCACCTTGGTGACCATACCGTCGCAGCGCACCTCAATGCCGTGGTAGGGGCAGGCCAAGCGGTCGCCCAAATTAACGCCCATCGACAGCGGCGCACCCCGGTGCGGGCAATGGTCTTCCAGTGCGTGCAAACTGCCTTGCGCGTCGCGCCAAAGCGCAATTTTGTAGCCCAGGCGGCGCAGCGAGGTGGGCCGCTCTTGCACAAAATGGCTGGGGCAAATGGGGTACCACAGGTCGTACAGACCACGCTCTAAAAGGGCGTTGACTTCTTGCGGGCCTACAGCGGTTTTTGTGCTGGTGGTGGAATTTGCAGAAATGGTGTTTTCCATATTAAGCCCCCAACTTTTGCAGGCTCGCTTGAAAGCTCTGCGCCGTCCACGCCACGCCGCCCTCCGCCAAAGGCCCGGCTTGGTTCAGGTAGGCCAGCAGAGCGTCCAGCTCCCAATGGCCCGCGCCAAAAGCCCGCTCTAAAGAGTCGCCCAGCAGGTCTTCAAACGTGGTGGGGGGGCGCGTGCGCGCTTGGTGCGGCTGCAGGTAACGGTCTGGGTTAATAGGGATCATGTTGCGCTCCAAAAGTTCGGGGGGCGCTGCTGCTGTATTTTCATTTGCGCTCCGTAATAAATCCGGTGCCCGCCGCCACCGCGGGTTGGCGGCGAGTGTGGCCGTCGATGCCACCGTCAATCGCCCATTCGGCAAACATGGTGGGGCCAGGCTCGAAGTTGCGCGCTTGCCATTGGGCGGTGAGGTGGTCTTCATCGGCGTTGTATTCGATCAGGCCCCCGCAAGGGTTTTCAAAATACCAAAAGAAGGCCGACGAAATGGGGTGGCGGCCGGGGCCAAGCTGGGTCTTCCAGCCGCAGCGGCCCATGTGCAGGCCACCGCCAAACACCTCGTGGATGTCGCGCACCGTAAAGGCTACGTGGTTGATGCCGCTGGGCTTATCGGGCAGTTGCAGTAAGAACATGTCGTGGTGGCCGGCCTCGGGCGCGCAGCGCAAAAAGCTGCCGCGCCCGGGGTAGCGGTCAGACACCACAAAACCCAGGCTTTGGTAGAAGGCCTCGGCCTGCGCCAAGCAACTGCTAAACAGCACCACATGGCCGATCTCTACCGGCGTGGCGCGCTCGTAGATGGGCGAAGCTTGGTTGATGCGCTGCACATGGCCATAGGCATTGGTCGGCACGCCTTGCACGGCGATGGCGCGCTTGGCGCTGCGCTGGAACACATTGCGCAGGCCATGCGGGTCTAAGCATTGAATGCTATTATTTTGGTAGCTGTTTATGCTTGTTGGATGCGCTTCTCCACCGGTTTTGCCCATGGCGTGGGCCATGTTTTTGGCAATCTGCGCAAGCGTGGCATCGTCGTGCACGCCCCACACCACTTCGCGCAGGGTCGGGCCCGGCTCCATGGCGGGCGGCAAGCTCGGGTCGCTGGGCAAGAGCACCTGCACCTGCGCGCCGTTCAGCGTTTCCCACAGTTGCTGGGTGGGCGAGTCGATCAACAAAGCCAAGCCCCAGTCGGCAAAAAAGCGCTTCGTGTCGGCCCAGTTTTCTGGCGTGCCGTTGGTGCTGTAGGTGATGCGGTCAATGCCTTCGATGCCAGTTTTATGGATCATGCAAACTCCTGACGGACTGGGTGTGGGCTCTGGTGGGGCGCTCGGCGCAGCGAAATAATGTGCTGGTTCAACATAGTGGTATCCGCCCTACCCTGCCGCCCAAGGCATAGGCGCTGCATTCATCCCCCAATACCAGCTTTTTTGCGTGGTGTATTCCAAGATGCCCAGGCGACCTTTTTCGCGGCCGCTTCCGCTCATTTTGACGCCGCCAAAGGGGGTGCTGCTAGAAAAAACTTTGTAGGTGTTGACCCATACCGTGCCGGTGTGCAAGGCAGCGCCGATGCGCCAGGCTCGTTGGTAATTGCGCGTCCAAATGCCACTGGCCAAGCCGTAGTCGTTGTCATTGCATTGGGCGATCAGCTCGGCCTCGTCGTGCCAGGGCAGCAAAGCCAACACCGGGCCAAAAATTTCTTCGCGCACCATACGGGCTTGGTTGGAGAGGCCCTCAAAAATCGTCGGCGGGTAGAAATAGCCTTGCTCGAACATCGCTCCCGTTGAGGAGCCGGGCACCGGCCCACTGGGCCGCACACCGCCACAGAGCAGCACACCGCCTTCGCTCAAGCCCAGAGCTACGTAGCGCTCAACGCTGGCGCGGTGGCTGGCGCTGACCAAAGGGCCCATATGGGTGGACTCTAGCGCGGGATCACCCATGCGCAAGGCCTGGGCTCCAGCGAGCAGTTTGGCCTTGAACTGCGCGTAGACGCTGGCATGCACAAAGGCGCGCGAACCGGCAATGCAGCTCTCGCCCGAGCTGCTAAAAATGCCGTACAAAATGCCCGCCACCGCGTGGTCTAAGTCGGCATCGGCACACACAATGGTGGGCGACTTGCCACCCAACTCCAGCGACACGCCCATCAGCTTTTCAGCGGCAATGCGCGCAATACCCAGGCCCACCGCCGTGCCGCCGGTGAAGGCCACGCGCTGGACCAAAGGGTGGCGCACCAAGGCCTCACCCAGCAGCGCGCCCTTGCCGGGCAGCACGCTAACGATGCCTGGCGGGATGCCTACTTGCTCGCCAATGCGCGCCAGCTCCAGGGCCATGCGCGGGGTAATTTCTGCGGGCTTGAGCACCACTGGGCAACCCGCCGCCAGCGCGGGCGCGAGCTTTTGCGCGTCGCTGGCAAT
>CANFOR010000141.1 GCA_947448675.1 Betaproteobacteria bacterium | reverse complement strand
GGGAACAGGCACAGATGTCGCAATGAACAGCGCACACCTTACCTTGGTCAAAGGGGATTTGCGCGCAATTTCCATTGCCTTGAAGCTGTCGAACTTAACGGTCAACAACATGAAGCAAAACCTTATGTTTGCCTTTTTCTACAACGCCTTGGGCATTCCGCTGGCAGCTGGAGTGCTCTATCCCCTAACAGGGTGGGTACTCTCGCCCATGATTGCGGCATTGGCAATGAGTTTTAGCTCCGTATCGGTTATCGGAAATGCACTGCGCTTGCGTTCAGTACGGCTGTAGACAATGGCTATACGCGATGCGTAGATGATTTTTCCGCCTTTGCTTGCCGCATTTAAACCAAGTCGCACAGCGGATGTTCCGTGGTCGCCCAAGGGCTGATAAAGAAGGCTTGCACCATGGCGGGCGTTACCTGCGCGTGCTGGGCTGGGTTCCAGCGCGGCGTATGGTCTTTGTCTACCGCCAGGGCACGAATGCCCTCCACGGTTTCGCTGGCTGTACCGGGGCGCATATGAAAACAATGGTGCACCATGTCGCGCTCCATGCGCAGGTCGTCGGCCAAGCCCAGGCGGCGGGCACGGCGAATCTGCTCTAGGCTGACCTGCAGCATCAGCGGGCTGCTGCGCTGCAATTGAGCAGTGGTCTGCGCACTCCATGCGTTGCCCATTTGCTGCAGCGCTTGCAGCATGGCGGGCACGTTGGGCAGCGTAAAAATAGCATCAATTTGGCTTCTGAGCAAGGCGGGCTGTGCGTAGTTGGCTATAAATTTGCTAGCAACGTAATGCTCGATGGCGTTGGCGCTTTCAAAGGGCGTAGCGCCCAAGGTGTCCCACAAACTGGCCAATTGGCCGCTGGGGATGGTGCCATCTGCAAGGCCCACGGCAATGGCATCAACCGCGCCGATGCTCTGGCCCGTCATCGCCAAGTACTCGCCGATAGCGCCCGGGCAGCGGCTTAAAAAATAGCCGCCACCGACGTCTGGGAACAGGCCAATGGCTGTCTCGGGCATGGCCATCGCGCTGCGCTCGCTCACCACGCGCAGGCTAGCCCCTTGCGCAATGCCCATGCCGCCGCCCATACAAATGCCGTCCATGAAGGCGATGATGGGTTTAGGGTAGGTGTGGATGGCGTGGTTGAGTTGGTATTCTTCGGTAAAAAAATCGGCCAAGGCCACGTCATCGCCCGTCAGCGCGGCTTGGTGAAAAAAGCGGATGTCTCCGCCTGCGCAAAATGCCCCAAAGGCTTGCCCACTGGCAGCGGTGCCCGGCCCTTCGCCTTCGGCCCTTGGCGAGGCTTTGCCCATGCCACGCAGCGCAATGCCCAGCACCGCCGGATCGCTGCGCCAGGCCGCTAGCACCCGCGCCAAGTCGCGCACCATGGGCAAGCTCAGGGCATTGAGTGCGCGGGCGCGGCTCAGGGTGATAAAGCCCATATGGCCTTGCACTTGGGCCACAACGTGGCCGCTGCTACATAAATTGCTCATTGACGTTCTTTCCAAGCCCAAGTTTCATTGGCAGCCAGGGCGCCAACCACCACCGCACCGCCCAGCAAAACCTGCAGTCCAGGCTTTTCGCCCGCACCCAGCCACGCCAAGGCAATGCCAAAAACAACTTCCAACAGGGCCAGCAAAGACACCTCGGGTGCTTGCAGCACCCGGGCGCAGAGCACGGCCAATACGCAGGGTATCGCCAGTTGCACTACGCCCAAAAACGCCAACAAGCCCACATCGCGCAGGCTGGCCTGAAAGGGGTAGGCCAGTGGCAGAGTCAGCAGCGCGGAGAGCATGGCACCCAGCAACACAGCGGGCACCAGGTCGATGCGGCCCTGCTCGGCGCTTTGCGCTTGGCTGTGTTGCGTGAGCGTCCAGTTGAGTGCACCGGCAATCGGCACGCACAGCGCGACCAAACTGCCCTGCATGCTCAGGCCGTGGGCCACTTGGTCGGCATACATCCAGACAATGCCCGCACCGGCCGCGCCTATCGCCAACCAGGTGCGCAGCGCAATGCGGTGGCCTATCAACATGCGGGCCAGCAAGGCCGTGAACAATGGCCCCAGCGCCAGGGTAATCAGCACATTGGCCACGGTGGTCAGGGTCATCGCCAGCATGAAGCCGGTGAACATGAAGCACCAGCAAATCGCGCTCAGCCAGAGCGTGCGCCTGGCCTGGCGAATTTTAGAAAACACCGCTGTGCCTTGCTGCAAGGGCAAGGCGATGAGCAAGACCAGTGCGGTAAAAAAGCTTCGCCAAAAGCTCACTTCAAAACTGCGCGCCTGCTCCAAATGGCGCGTGACCACCCCTGCGATGGACCACATCAGGGCCACGGCCACCATGAGCCAGACGGCTTGAGAATGTCTGAGCCGCATGCTGGGCTTGCAGGCCTGGGGCTTAGTCGCGGCCCGCGCGCTTGCGCTCGTGCTCTTTCAAGAAGCGCTTGCGCAGGCGGATGCTCTTGGGCGTGATTTCCACCAGCTCGTCGTCCTCAATAAACTCGACGCCGTATTCCAGCGTGCACTGGATCGGTGGCGTGATTTTGATGGCGTCTTCTTTGCCGGACACGCGGAAGTTGGTGAGCTGCTTGGTACGCGTGGCGTTGACGACTAAATCGTTGTCACGGTTGTGGATGCCCACAATCATGCCTTCGTACACCGGGTCATTGGCGCGCACAAACATGCGGCCCCGGTCGTCCAACTTGCCCAGGGCGTAGGTGAAAATTTCACCGTCGTCCATGGAGATGAGCACACCGTTTTTGCGACCACCAATATCGCCTTTGTGCGGCTCGTAGCTGTCAAAAATGTTCGAGATCAAGCCCGAGCCACGGGTTAAGTTTAAGAACTCGTTGGTGAAGCCGATCAGCCCCCGCGCTGGAATGCGGTACTCCAGGCGAACGCGGCCACGGCCGTCGGGCTCCATGCTGCTGAGCTCGCCCTTGCGCTCGCCCAGGGCTTGCATCACGCCGCCTTGGTGCTGGTCTTCAATGTCGGCGGTCACCAATTCGATAGGCTCGTACTTCTCGCCGTTGACTTCTTTCATCACCACGCGCGGCTTAGAAACGGCCAACTCATAACCCTCGCGGCGCATGTTTTCCAGCAAGATGGTCAGGTGCAGCTCGCCGCGGCCCATGACTTCAAAAATGCCTTCTTCGTCGGTTTCTTTGACGCGCAAGGCCACGTTGTGTTGCAGCTCTTTTTGCAGGCGGTCCCAAATTTGGCGGCTGGTGACGTACTTGCCTTCACGACCGGCCAGTGGGCTGGTGTTGACGCAAAAATTCATGGTTAGCGTGGGCTCATCTACTTTGAGCATGGGCAGGGGCGCTGGGCTGAGCGGGTCAGTCACGGTGACGCCAATGCCGATGTCGGTCAGGCCGTTGATCAGAACAATTTCGCCTGGGCCGGCCTCGGTAGCTTGCACACGCTCCAGGCCTTGGAAGGTCAGTACTTGGTTGACCCGGCCTTTGACGGCTTTGCCGTCGGGGCCTTCCATCACGACCACGTCCATCATCGGTTTGATGGTGCCTTGGCTGATGCGGCCCACGCCAATGCGGCCGACGAAGGTGGAAAAATCGAGGGCCGAGATTTGCAATTGCAAAGGCGCTGCTGGGTCGCCTTTTTGCGCAGGCACATGCTGCAAAATGGTGTTGAACAGGGCCGACATATCGGGGCCCCACTGCTCGCCTTGCGCGCCTTCGTTCATCGAAGACCAGCCGTTGATACCCGAGGCGTAAACCACGGGGAAGTCGAGCTGTTCGTCGGTCGCGCCGAGTTTGTCAAACAAGTCAAACGCGGCGTTGACCACGTAGTCGGGGCGCGAACCAGGCTTGTCGACTTTGTTCACCACCAAAATGGGTTTGAGGCCCAAGGCCAGGGCCTTCTTCGTGACAAAACGGGTTTGCGGCATGGGGCCTTCTTGCGCGTCGATCAAGAGCACCACGCCGTCCACCATTGACAATGCACGCTCGACCTCGCCGCCAAAGTCGGCGTGGCCTGGGGTGTCAACGATGTTGATGTGCGTGCCCATCCAGGTAACGGCGCAATTTTTGGCCAGGATGGTAATGCCGCGTTCTTTTTCAATTGCGTTGTTGTCCATCACGGTGTCGACCACTTTTTCGTGCTCGGCGAAGGTGCCGCTTTGGCGCAGCAGTTGGTCGACCATGGTGGTTTTGCCGTGGTCAACGTGGGCAATGATGGCGATGTTGCGAATTTGCTTGGTGCTCATAGTTTGCTTTCTAAAACTGGCGTGGAACTGGATTGTGTAATTTGCTGAATATCTAAGGGGCTCAAGAGCCGCGTTGGAATGAGTTCACCTGCCTTGGTGTGGGCATTGCCCAGCAGCACACAGCTGCTCATGCCGGGCACCGCAGGCCCAAACACCGCGACTTGCTCGGCATCGGCCCAACTGCCGCGGCGGCGCAGGCCGCTCAAAAAACGTCCTGCATTGTCGGCGTCTAGCGTGACACGGCTGTGATCGACTAACAAAGACTCTACTGGCAAGAGGCATGCCAAACGCTGCGCTTCGCTCATGGCTTCGAGTTCGGCCAGGGTGACACACTGCGCAATGCCGTATTGGCCGGTGGCGGTGCGGCGCAAAGCCGTGAGGTGCGCGCCGCAACCCAAGGCCTCACCAATGTCTTCTCCCAGAGTACGAATATACGTGCCCTTGCTCACGCTAGCTATAATTTTAATAGCTGCATACGCATATTCGGCGGGCACTACAGCCAGTTTTAACTCGTAAACCTCAATGTCACGGGCGTCGCGCTCTAGCGCGATACCGGCGCGGGCGTATTCATACAATGCCTTGCCGTCGCGCTTCAAAGCGCTGTACATCGGCGGCACTTGCTGCATGCGTCCGGTGAACTGTTGCGCCACGGCGGCCAACTGCGCAGGGTTGAGGTTGACCTCGCGGGTTTGCAAAACATCGCCCTCGGCGTCGCCAGTACTGGTGGTTTGGCCCAGGCGGGCGATGGCTTCGTAGCTTTTGCGCGCGTCGAGCTGCAACTGGCTGAACTTGGTGGCTGCGCCAAAGCACAGGGGCAACACGCCGGTGGCAAGCGGGTCGAGCGTGCCGGTGTGGCCGGCCTTTTCGGCACGCAGCAACCATTTGGCTTTTTGCAGCGCGTCGTTACTCGACAGACCCAAGGGTTTGTCGAGTAACAGCACCCCGTGCACGGGGCGCCTCACGAGCCTCGTGCGGGGCGCTTGGTTCATCAGTCTTCGTTCTTGGAACGCGAGGCCACAGCCTGCGCGATAAGCGCATTCATGTCGGCGGCACGCTCGGTGGTGCGGTCGTACAAAAAATGCAAGGTGGGTACGGTGTGGATCTGCAAACGCTTGAACAGACCGTTGCGCAAAAAGCCAGCGGCCTGGTTCAGCGCGTCGGTGCAAGCCTGTGGGTCGCCGACCAAGACGCTGAAGAAAACCTTGGCATGGGCGTAGTCGGGCGTGACCTCGACCGCTTGCACGGTGACCATGCCCACCCGTGGGTCCTTCAACTCGCGCGCGATCAACTCCGTCAGATCGCGCTGGATCTGATCGGCAACCTTGAAGCTGCGGTTGGGAGTGGTGGATTTTTTTGGCATGGTTGTTGGAATACGCGGGCGGGATCGGGGCCCTAGGGCGCGGAGGACGCAAAAGGTACGCAAGAGCGCAAAAGTAAACCCAAAATTTGATTTGATTGTTTTTGGCTGTTCGTTCGCGTCCTTTGCGAGTTTTTGCGCTCTTCGCGTCCGGCTGTCCGTTTTATAGCGTTCTAGCCACTTCCTTAATTTCAAAGAACTCGAGTTGGTCGCCTTCGTAGATATCGTTGTAGCCTTTGATGTTCAAGCCGCACTCGAAGCTTTCTTTGACTTCGCGGGCGTCGTCTTTGAAGCGTTTGAGCGATTCGAGCTCGCCAGTAAAGACCACGGTGTTGTTGCGGATCAAGCGCAGGCGCGCGCTGCGGCGCACAAAGCCCGAGGTGACCATACAACCGGCAATCGAGCCGACCTTGGACACTTTGAACACCTGGCGAATCTCGGCCGTGCCGATGACTTCTTCGCGCTTGTCGGGGGTGAGCATGCCCGACATGGCGACTTTGAGTTCGTCTACCGCGTCGTAAATGATGCTGTAGTAGCGAATGTCAACGCCATTGTTCTCGGCCAGCTTGCGCGCACCGGCATCGGCCCGCGTGTTGAAGCCGATGATGACGGCCTTGGAGGCAATGGCCAGGTTAACGTCAGACTCGCTGATGCCACCCACCGCCGTGTAGACCATTTGTACTTTGACCTCGTCGGTCGAGAGCTTGAGCAGGGATTGCGCCAGCGCTTCTTGCGAACCTTGCACGTCGGCCTTGACAATGATGGGCAGCATTTTGACTTCGCCTGCGCCAATGTCGGCAAACATGTTCTCCAGCTTGGAAGCTTGTTGCTTGGCCAGCTTGGTGTTGCGAAATTTGCCTGCGCGGTAGGTTGCGATTTCGCGGGCCCGGCGCTCGTCGCCCATGACCATGAATTCGTCGCCCGCTTGCGGCACTTCGGTCAGACCTTGAATTTCAACCGGAATCGAGGGCCCGGCCGTTTTGATGGATTTGCCGTTTTCGTCCAACATGGCGCGCACGCGGCCATAGGTTTGGCCGGCCAAGACCACGTCGCCCGCTTTGAGCGTGCCCGACTGCACCAGTACGGTTGCCACAGGGACACGGCCCTTGTCGAGCTGCGCTTCGATGACCAGGCCCTTGGCCATGGCTTGCACTGGCGCTTTGAGTTCCAAAACCTCGGCTTGCAAGAGCACTTGCTCCAAGAGCGCGTCGATGCCCTGGCCAGTTTTGGCCGACACCGGCACAAAGGGTGACTCACCGCCAAACTCTTCGGGCACGACCTCTTCGGCCACCAGTTCGCTGCGCACGCGGTCCAAGTTGGCGTCGGGCTTATCGATCTTGTTGATCGCCACGACGATGGGCACACCCGCCGCCTTGGCGTGCTTGATGGCCTCTTTGGTTTGCGGCATCACACCGTCGTCAGCCGCAACCACCAAAATCACGATGTCGGTCGCCTTGGCACCGCGCGCCCGCATGGCGGTAAATGCCTCGTGGCCGGGCGTGTCGAGAAAGGAGATCATTCCGCGCGGGGTTTCCACGTGGTAGGCGCCAATGTGCTGGGTAATGCCACCGGCTTCGCCCGCCGCTACTTTGGCGCGGCGAATGTAGTCCAGCAGCGAGGTCTTGCCGTGGTCAACGTGGCCCATCACGGTCACCACGGGTGCGCGGGTCAGCGACTCTGCGGCTTGGCCGATCACGTCTTCGTCGGTAAAGGCTTCGGGGTCGTCGAGCGCGGCGGTCACGGCTTTGTGACCCATTTCTTCGACCACAATCATTGCCGTGTCTTGGTCCCGCGGTTGGTTCATGGT
>CANFOR010000140.1 GCA_947448675.1 Betaproteobacteria bacterium | reverse complement strand
CCCGCAAAGCGGGTGACAGCAGTGGCGCAGCCGCTAAAGAAGCGGAGTCGGACGCGCTGTACAAGCAAATTCAAGAGATGCAGCGCAAGCACAATGTCGAAGTAAAGCCCCAGCAAGAAGCTTTGCACAAACGCATGGACGCAGTGGATCTTGACGGCCTGCAGGCAGAGATCAGGCTGGCTATAAACCAAAGCAAGTTGCCCAGCAATGCCGGAGCGAACAGCGGCGCATTTGGTGCCGACAGCCCAGGCAAAAGTGCGGCCTTGAAGGTTAACAATGTGGTGTGGAGCGTTCGCGGCAAAGTCAGTCCTTTGCGTGATGCTTTGCAGAGCAGCTTAGGCCGCAATTTTCTGCAAACTTTGGTGGGCAAACCCTTGCCCGCCCTGGTGGACTCGCAAGCCCAGTGGAACAAAGCGGCAGGCCCAGCCGTTGCCGTGGTGGCGTTTGTGCCTTCACCCGAAGCGCTAGCGCCAAGCAGTGCCAACAATGCGCCGACCAATGCCGCGCAAAGCCCCGGAACAAGCAATACCAGTGCGCCTGCCCAGGCCGTGGCCAACGCTGCACTGCCACCACCAATGCCTGTGCCAGCTAACCCCATAGTTGCACCCATTGCAGAGCCGCTCAAAAAAGCCAATGATGCGGTGAATCTGCTGCGGGGCATGTTTGGGCGTTAGAATTTTTTGGTAGTAAATTATTTTTTAATGAGGGCGATATGAATTTTCAAGAATCCGTTAAAACATGTTTAACTAAATATATTTACTTTAATGGGCGAGCTAACCTACCAGAGTTTTGGTGGTTTTTTCTGTTCACTTTTGTGGCTACAGCCGTGCTTTCGTACCTTAGTGTCACGCTCAACCTGCTGTTTTCGTTGGCGGTTTTGCTACCATCTTTGGCCGTGGGCGCACGCAGACTGCGCGATTCCGGTCGCAACCCCCTGTGGTTGCTGGCCGGCTTGATTCCTGTGTTGGGTTGGTTGCTGCTATTGTTTTTCTTTGTACAGCCGAGCAAGGCCGCTTGAACCTAGGCATATGCAAATCCTTATTGCCGACGACCACCAATTGGTCCGCGAAGGACTCAAGCTCTTGATCGGCCAGTTTGGTGGTGCACCACAGTTTTATGAGGCGCAAGACTACCTGGGCTTGTGCGAGCAGTTGCGCTTGCATTCTTCTGTAGATTTGGCCGTGGTGGACTTGCAAATGCCTGGCGCGGACCATGGCATGGGCTTGGCGCGCGTGGTGAGCCAGTACCCACGAGTTCCGGTGGTGGTGGTGTCGGCATTTTCATCGCCCGACATTATTCGCAAAGCTCTAGCATGGCCATCGGTCTATGCATTTGTTCCTAAAAATGGCAGCCCAGAGTGCATGCGCCGCGCCATGCTGGCGGCTTTGGTGCACGACAAAATTGGCGAAGTTACCGAGCCCGATAAAGGCCTTGGCGACGGGTTCGCCAACCCCAGCACTGCGCTAGAGGTATTGGCCCCGCGCTTAGAGGCCGTGCGCACGTTATTGCGACAGGGAAAAAGCAATAAAGTCATCGCGTTGGAACTGGGCTTGAGCGAAGGCACAGTTAAAAACTATATGAGCGAGATTTTCAAATCGCTCAAAGTGCGCAACCGCACCCAGGCAGCGCGCGTTGACGATCAAACGCCACTGTAATGGCCGCAGAATATATGGCTGCGGAAAATAAAGCGCCAGACCCAGAGGCTCTGAGTGCAGCTTCTTTTTACACACCCAAAGACCTGGCAACTACCTGGAGTTTGTTGTCCGTTACCACTTTAGGTAATTGCTTAATTGCTAGCTACTTTATCCCGTATTTGCCGCTATGGATGCCGCTGACGTGGCTGGCATTGGCCTTGAGCACGGGAGGCATTCAATTGTGGTGTGCTACCCGACCCATTTTGCAGAGGTGGCCGCTGCCTCAGCGCCTGCATATTGAACGCGGCATTTTTTGGCTCAGCCAAATATGCATGGGGTCTGCTGCGTATTTGCTCTATGTTCCTGGTAATTTGGGAATGCTAGGGGTGCTCAACGTATGCGTGGTGGTGATCGGTGCCATGAGCGTACTGCAGTTTTCTGGCGACCATTGGCGTGGTGCCATCGGTGCTGCATTAGCCGTCTTGCCTACTGCCACACGTTATTTTTTTGAAGACAGTTGGCTCTTGTTTTCTTTGGGCATTGGTGGCTATGTGGTGGTAGTAGCACTGTCTATGTTTGGCCACATGCAATACAAGGCCTTGATAGAACAGGCCGCGTTGCGCAAACGTGCAGAGATTGCTGTAGATGCCACTGCCGCTGTGGGCTTGGCAAAAGCGCGCTTCTTTGCTGCCGTGAGCCACGACCTGCGCCAGCCGGTGCATGCCATTGGCTTGTATTTGGCACCTTTGCTAAACCGCGCGCAAGATGCAGCATCCCAAAAAGCGCTTAGTGGCATTTACCAGTCTTGGCATGCCTTAGACGACCTGTTGTCCCAAGTTTTGGATTTAACGCGCATGGACGCCGATAGCTTGCACGCAGAGTTGGCGCCGGTAGAAGTTGCGCCGCTACTGCGCGGCTTGGTGATGCAGCACAGCGCGGTGGCCGAGAGAAAATCGATCCGTATCGTGGCCATGGCCATGCCCGGGCGTTATGTTTTAGCCGATGTATTAATGCTAAAACGCGTATTGTCGAATTTATTAGACAACGCGATTAAGTTTTCATTGGAAGATGGCCGCGTGGTACTGGTTTTGCGCTCGGTGCAAGACTGTTGGTGCATCCAGGTGCGTGACGCTGGCGTGGGCATTGCTGCAGACCTGCAAGCGAAGGTTTTTGAAGAGTTTGTGCAGCTCAGCAACCCCGAGCGTGACCGTTCTATGGGTTTTGGTTTGGGCTTGTCGATCGCGCGGCGCTTCATGGCTTTGATGCAAGGTGAAATGGTGTTGCGTTCGCGCCCTGGCCAGGGGACATGCATTTCTGTCTATTTGCCTAAAGCGAATGTGGCCGCACTGGACACCCTGCATGCGCGTTCGTCCAGCCACAGCCCTAACCCCAGCCCAGCAGTGCAGGCCATGTTGCAACTGCCCAGCGCGATCTCGCGGGTGACCCAGGCCAGCGGGCATTCGATCTTGGTGGTGGAAGACGATGTGTTGGTTACCCAAGCCATGTTGCAACTTTTAAGTGAACTCGGCTTGCCCATCTTGCACGCGGCCAATGCTGCCGATGCATTGGTACTGTCTGCAAAGGTATGCATGGCGGTTTGCGATGTACGTTTGCCAGGCGCTACTAACGGTCTGGAGCTGGCCTTGCAATTGCAGCAGCGCGGTGTGCCCTGTTTGCTGATGTCGGGCGAAACCAGTGCGGAGATTCGGCAAGCCGCTCAGGTCCATGGCTTGGCTTTGCTCATCAAGCCCGTCAAGCCTCAGGCGCTATTAGATGGCTTGGGGGCTTTGGCCTTGCGCACTCTGCACTAAAACTGTATAAATAAACAGTATACTGTGCTTGCAAGCCGTCCGCGCTTGCAAGCACAAAGGCAGGGCATATGGGGCTACAGGGTGAAGAGCAACGGGTAGACGTCTCGGCCATCAAAGGCCGTGGCGCGGCTACGCGCAGCCCTCACCGCTTTGAACATCGCGCGCGCGACCCCTTTGACGACGGTTGGAGCGCTTTTAATGAGGCCACCCATACCAAGGTAGCCCTGGCAGCACCTGCCACTACCGTGAGCTGGGAAGACGCCAAAAGCGCCATCAGCCACAACGACTCGCCCGACATTTATTTTGCCTACGGTCTCAACCCTTACCGTGGTTGCGAGCATGGCTGCAGCTACTGTTACGCCCGGCCAACGCACAGCTACCTGGGCCTGTCGCCGGGCCTCGACTTTGAGACGCGCATCATCGCCAAACGCAACATCGCGCAAGTGCTGCGTGCCGAGCTGGGCCGCGCCAGCTACGTGCCCCAGCAGATCGCCCTGGGCACGGTGACCGACTGCTACCAACCCATAGAGCGCGAGCTGCAACTCACCCGCGCGGTACTGCAGGTGCTGAGCGAAACGCACCACCCCTTTGGCTTGGTCACCAAGGGCAGTGGCGTCGAACGCGACCTCGATCTGATTGTCCCCATGGCCGAGCGTAAACTCGCCGCCGTCTACGTGACCCTCACCACACTTGACGCAGCATTGGCGCGCAAGCTGGAGCCGCGCGCTGCCGCGCCGCACCGCAGGCTGCGCACCATTCGCGCCCTGGCCGCGCAGGGCGTGCCCGTGGGTGTGAGCGTCGGCCCGCAAATCCCCTTTGTAAACGACGACATGGAGCAGGTGCTAGAGGCCGCGTGGGAGGCCGGTGCACGTAGCGCTTTCTACACCGTGTTGCGCCTGCCGTGGGAGCTGAACGGCATCTTTCAGCAATGGCTGCAGCTGCACTACCCGCAACGGGCCGAGCGCACCATGGCGCGCATCCGCGAGATGCGCGGCGGCAAAGACTACGACGCCAACTTTGCTACCCGCATGAAGGGCAGTGGGGTCTGGGCAGAGTTGATCGCGCAACGCTTTTGCAAGGCTAGCGCGCGATTGGGTTTCAACCGCGAGCGTGTCGAGCTTGACGTCGGCCAGTTTCGCCACGCGCTGGCCCGTGGGCAGAGCGTTTTGTTCTGAGTTCTAGAGTAAAAATGGCTACAAGGCGCTCTGGACATGCGTTGGTAGCTATTTAATTGATAGCGATTGGTTGGTGCGGCAAAGCTGCGTGCGCGCAGACTCCAGCACCTCACTGCTGCGCGCCGTTAGTGCGCAGCACAGAGCGGCACAGCAATTGTTAGCTAAAGAAACCGCGCAGTTTGTCTGCCCAACCTTCTTCGCTAGGCGAGTGCTTGTGCCCGCCTTTGCGCAAAGATTCATCAAGCTCTTTGAGCAGCTTGCGCTGGTGCTCGGTGAGCTTCACTGGCGTTTCGACCGTCACATGGCAATACAGATCGCCGGGATAGCTCGAGCGCACGCCCTTGATGCCTTTGCCGCGCAACCGGAAGGTTTTGCCTGGCTGTGTGCCCTCGGGGATGTCGATGCTGGCCTTGCCTGCGCCGTCTTTGTCGAGGGTGGGCACTTCGATCTCGCCGCCCAGCGCAGCGGTGGTCATGGCCACCGGCACTTGGCAATGCAGGTCGTCGCCATCGCGCTCAAAAATGTCGTGCTTCTTGAGCCGAATTTCAATGTACAGGTCGCCTGCGGGCCCGCCATTGCTGCCTGGCTCGCCATTGCCTGCGCTGCGGATGCGCATGTTGTCGTCAATACCCGCTGGGATTTTGACTTCCAGGGTTTTATTGCTCTTGAGCTTGCCTTGGCCGTGGCAAGTGGTGCAGGGCTCGGGGATGATTTTGCCGGTGCCACGGCACTGCGGGCAGGTTTGCTGCACGCTGAAAAACCCCTGGCGCATTTGCACTTGGCCGTGGCCGTGGCAGGTGGTGCAGGTGATCGGCTTGGAGCCGGGTTTGGCACCGTTGCCGTGGCAAATATTGCAGGCGTCCCAGGTGGGGATGCGAATTTGCGCGTCTTTGCCGTGGGCTGCTTCTTCGAGCGTGACCTCCATGGCGTAGCTCAGGTCGTTGCCGCGGAACACTTGGCGGCCACCGCGTTGTTGCCCGCCACGCTGCTGGCCAAAAATGTCGCCAAAAATGTCGCCAAAAGCATCGGCAAAACCGCCAAAGCCCTCTGCGCCCGGGCTGCCAGGGCCACGCATATTGGGGTCGACTCCGGCATGGCCATACTGGTCGTAAGCGGCGCGCTTTTGTGCGTCGCTCAGCATCTCATAGGCCTCTTTGGCTTCTTTGAACTTCACCTCGGCCGCAGCCGAGCCCTCGCCCTGGTTGCGGTCAGGGTGGTGCTTCATCGCCATCTTGCGATAAGACTTTTTGATCTCATCGTCGCTGGCGTTTTTGGGAACGCCAAGGGTTTCGTAGTAGTCGCGTTTGGTCGCCATGCGCGGCCGCCTTTATTCGTGGGTTAGTGTGTTTTCAATGCGCTGGTCGGGTATGAACCACATAGCGGCCACGGCGATCATTAAAGCGCCTGCCATCAGAGGGTAACCCAGCAATGCAATGGGAATGGAGAGCACATATGCTGCGAGTGAAATTTTGCCTTTGCGGTCGCTGCCAATGGCGCTGGCCAGCACCGACTCGTTGCCGTGCAGGCGGATGATTTCAAATTGCAAGAGGGTGTAGGCCACGGCGCAGACCAAGAGGTCTAGCGCATACACAGCGGTGGGTAGGGCGGCAAAATGGTTCTCACCCATCCAAGCCGTAGTGAATGGCATCAGCGAGAGCCAAAACAGCAAATGCAAATTAGCCCACAAGATGCGGCCATTAACCTTTTTGGCAGCGTGCAAAAGGTGGTGGTGGTTGTTCCAGTAAATGCCCACATTGGCAAAACTCAGCACATAGCTCAAGAACACCGGCCCCAGTTGCGCCAAGTCTTTCCACTCGGCGCCATGGGGCACCTTCAGCTCCAACACCATGATGGTGATGATGATGGCAATTACGCCGTCGCTAAAGGCTTCTAGGCGGGTCTTGTTCATGGCGCGCTGTAGCTGCTAGGCCTTAGCCTTTTTTGACTTCTTTCACTTCGGCATCGACCACGTTGTCGTCAGCTGGCTTGGCCTTGGCATGCTCGTCACCCGCTGCGCCAGCCGATGCCGCGCTGGCGGCTTCTTTGGCTTGCTGCTCGGCGTACATTTTTTCACCCAGTTTCTGGCTGGCGGTCATGAGCGTATTGCTCTTCTCGTCAATCGCGGCTTTGTCTTCGCCCTTCAAGGCTTCCTCCAGGTCTTTCATGGCGGCTTCGATCTTTTCTTTCTCGCCAGCTTCGAGCTTGTCACCGTACTCGGTGAGGCTTTTTTTCACGCTGTGCACGCTGGCTTCGGCCTGGTTGCGTGCTTGCACGAGTTCGACTTTTTTCTTGTCATCGGCGGCATTGATCTCGGCGTCTTTCACCATTTGCTGGATCTCGGCTTCCGAGAGGCCCGAGTTGGCCTTGATGGTGATTTTGTTTTCTTTGCCGGTGCCTTTGTCTTTCGCGCCTACGTGCAAGATGCCGTTGGCGTCAATGTCAAAGCTCACTTCAATTTGCGGCGTGCCGCGCGCTGCGGGCGGAATGCCTTCTAGGTTGAACTCGCCCAAAGACTTGTTGCCACTGGCCAGCTCGCGCTCGCCTTGGTAGACCTTGATGGTCACCGCGGGTTGGTTGTCGTCGGCGGTGGAGAAAGTTTGTGCGAACTTAGTGGGGATGGTGGTGTTCTTGGCGATCATCTTGGTCATCACGCCGCCCAGGGTTTCGATGCCCAGGGACAGTGGCGTCACGTCGAGCAACAGCACGTCTTTGCGATCACCGCTTAAGACCTGGCCTTGAATGGCAGCGCCCACGGCCACGGCTTCGTCGGGGTTCACGTCTTTGCGTGGCTCTT
>CANFOR010000139.1 GCA_947448675.1 Betaproteobacteria bacterium | reverse complement strand
TGTCTTTGTTGATGAAGATAGACATGGTGTTTCCTTAAGCCTTCACTGCCTTGACGACTGCCTGGGCCGCTTCGGCCATGGTGTCAGCGCTGATGATGGGCAGACCGCTCTCGGCCAGCATCTTCTTGCCCAGCTCTTCGTTGGTACCCTTCATGCGCACCACCAGGGGCACGCCCAGGTTGGTGGCTTTGCAGGCGGTAATCACGCCGGTGGCAATGGTGTCGCACTTCATGATGCCGCCAAAAATGTTGACCATGATGGCCTTGACCTTGGGGTTCTTCAGCATGATCTTGAAGGCTTCGGTCACTTTCTCGGTCGTGGCGCCACCGCCAACGTCGAGGAAGTTGGCCGGCTCGCCGCCGAACAGCTTGATGGTGTCCATGGTCGCCATGGCCAGGCCTGCGCCGTTGACCAAGCAACCAATGTCGCCGTCCAGGCTGATGTAGGCCAGGTCAAACTTGCTGGCCTCGATTTCAGCTGCGTCTTCTTCATCTAAGTCGCGGAAGGCCACGATTTCCGGGTGGCGAAATAGCGCGTTCGGGTCAAAGTTGAACTTGGCGTCGATGCACTTCACACCGCCATTGCCTTCCAAAATCATCGGGTTGATTTCCACCAACGAGGCGTCGGTTTCCATGTAGCACTTGTAGAGCTTTTGTAGAATGTCCACGCACTGCGCGCTCGACGCTTCGGGCACGCCAATGGCGCCCGCCAACTTTTTGCCCTGAGCTGCGCTCAGGCCCGTGGCCGGGTCCACCAGCTCGGTCAAAATTTTCTCGGGGGTGCTGTGGGCCACCTCTTCGATGTCCATGCCGCCTTCCGACGACACGATAAAGGCCACCTTTTGCGAAGCACGGTCGGTCACCAGGGACACGTAGTATTCTTTTTTGATGTCAGCGCCGTCTTCAATCAGCAGCCGGCGCACCTTTTGGCCTTCGGGGCTGGTTTGGTGGGTTTTGAGCTGCATGCCCAAAATTTCGCCGGCAATTTTCTTCACATCTTCAATCGAGCGCGCCAGCTTGACACCGCCGCCCTTGCCGCGGCCACCCGCGTGGATCTGCGCCTTGACCACCCACACCGGGCCACCGAGTTTTTGTGCTGCCTCAACGGCCTCTTGCACGGTAAAAGCTGGAATGCCGCGGGGTACCGGCACGCCAAAATTGCGCAAGAGTTCCTTGGCTTGGTATTCGTGAATCTTCATGAGGACTTTCTCAGGAATGGAGGGAAAACGCCCGTTTGCGCATACGCTCAAGCGCCGACAACACTGGACAGAACAGGCGCGAACTGTATCATGTTGCAATGCACAAAACCTTACACGCCCGGGGGCCCCTTGGGGTGTCCAGCGTGCAGCATATTCTTCTACCGACCATGGCTAAAATTTTTATTGATGGCGAAGCGGGCACCACCGGCCTGCAAATTGGGCAACGGCTGGCGCAAATGCCGCAGATTGAACTGCTGCGCATTGCGCCCGAGCTGCGCAAAGACGCAACCGCCAAGCGTGCGCTGATGGCCCAGGCCGACCTGGTGGTGTTGTGCTTGCACGACGCAGACGCTATTAATTCAGTAGCTTTCATCGCAGAACTGATGCGCCTTCCAGGCCAAAAGCCTATCAAAATCATTGACGCCTCCACGGCCCACCGCGTGGCCCCGGGCTGGGTTTTTGGCTTTCCAGAACTGTGCGCGGGCCAGCGCGCCGCCGTGGCCCAGGCCGAACGCGTGGCCAACCCCGGCTGCTATGCCACGGGGGCCATAGCCATGCTGCGACCCTTAATCGAAGCGGGCGTTTTGCCCAGCGATTACCCGGTGTGTTTGAGCGCCGTGAGCGGCTACAGTGGCGGCGGGCGGCAAATGATCGAGGCCTATGAAGCGGCCGACGCGGCCCATCGCGCCCCCGCCTTTGAACTCTACGCCCTGGGCCTGCAGCACAAGCACATTCCCGAAATCATGGCCCACAGCGGCTTGCTGCGCCGGCCCATCTTTGTGCCCAGCGTCGGCAATTTCGCCCAGGGCATGCTGGTGGAGTTGCCCCTGCACCTGGACACCCTGCCCGGCAAACCCCGCTTAGCCGACCTGCAAGCCGTGTACGCCCAGCATTACGCGGGCAGCCAGTGGGTCAGCACACCCGCAGCCACCGACAACGGCAAACTCGATGCGCTGGCGCTGAACCACAGCAACCAGCTCGAAGTACGCGTCTATGGCAACGAGGTCGAGCAGCACGCGGTAGTGGTGGCGCGGCTCGACAACCTGGGCAAAGGCGCCAGCGGCGCGGCGGTGCAAAACCTGCAGTTGATGCTGGGTTTGGGCGCTTAGCCACGCCTTTTCGCGCTGCATTCCAAACCACTTGCGCTATTATTTTTATAGCTGCTTACGCAAATCTCGCGCGCCTTGCAGCCGTTTTTAGCTCAAAAACCAGCGTCTTCATCGTCTTTTACCACGCGGCGAATCAACTCGGGGGCAAAGCCGCGCGCCGCTAAGAAACGCATTTGGCGGCTGCGCTCGCCAGGGTCTGCGGCGGCTTGGCCAAACTTTTTGCGCCAGACCTCGCGGGCACGCTCTAACTCGCTGGTCTTCAATTGGGCGGCGACGTCGGCAATGGCGCTGGGTTCTACGCCTTTGGCGCGCAGTTCTTGCACCACGCGGGCGGTGCCCAGCTTGGCCCCGCGCCGGTGCGCCAGCGACTCGGCCACCCGCTGCTCACTGATGAAGTCTTTGGCAGCCAGCGCGTCGAGCACCTGGGCCAGCTCTTGCGGGCTACTGGCATGCACGGCCAGCTTGCGCTCCAGCTCCACGCGCGAGTGCTCGCGCGCTGCCAGCAGGCGCAGCGCACGGCCCTTGAGCGAGAGTGTCGGGGCACGTGCTGGCCTTCGCTCGGTCGCCTCAGTTGGCAAGCTGGATGGCTCTTCGTGCATTTTTATTTGCTACAAAATAAATAGCTGCATACGCACAACTGGTGCGCGTTGCAGGCAGTTTTTACTCTGCAGCGCCGACTGCAGCGGCCAACAAAGGAATACCTAAAGACTCGCGCACTTTATTCTCGATCTCAAACGACAGCTCGGGGTTTTCGCGCAAAAACTCGCGGGCGTTGTCGCGGCCTTGGCCGATTTTTTCGCCTTTGTAGGCGTACCAGGCACCCGACTTTTCCAAGATGCGGGCGTTCACGCCCATGTCGATGATTTCGCCGTGGCGGCTGATGCCCTCGCCAAACAAAATGTCGAACTCGGCCGTCTTGAACGGCGGTGCGACCTTGTTTTTCACCACCTTGACCTTGGTCTCGTTGCCAATGGCGTCGTCACCTTTTTTGATGGTACCGGTGCGGCGAATGTCCAGGCGCACGCTGGCGTAGAACTTGAGCGCGTTGCCGCCGGTGGTGGTTTCGGGCGAACCAAACATCACGCCAATCTTCATGCGGATTTGGTTGATGAAAATCACCATGCAATTGGCTTTTTTGATGGTGGCGGTGAGCTTGCGCAGGGCTTGGCTCATCAAACGCGCTTGCAGACCGGGCAGGCTGTCGCCCATTTCGCCTTCGAGCTCGGCCTTGGGTGTGAGTGCGGCCACCGAGTCGATGACGATCAAGTCGACCGCACCAGAGCGGGTGAGCGAGTCCACAATTTCCAGCGCTTGTTCGCCGGTGTCGGGCTGGCTGATGAGCAGGTCTTGCAGGTTCACGCCCAACTTTTGTGCATACTGAATGTCGAGCGCGTGCTCGGCATCGACAAAGGCGCACTGGCCGCCGAGCTTTTGCATTTCGGCAATCACCTGCAGGGTCAGCGTGGTTTTGCCCGAACTTTCAGGGCCGTAAATCTCCACCACACGGCCACGCGGCAGGCCGCCCACGCCCAGGGCGATGTCCAGGCCCAGGGAGCCGGTAGAGACCACCTGAATGTCTTCAATCACCTCGCCTTCACCCAGGCGCATGATGGTGCCTTTGCCGAATTGCTTCTCGATTTGGGCCAATGCGGCCTGCAAGGCCTTGGCTTTTTCACTGCCAGCGTCGCTACCGATCTTGCTGCCTTTGACTTGAGCGTCCATAAAAATCTCCTTGAAAATCAAACAGTTAAGTAAAATGTGTGGTCTTGCTTCCAGTGGTTTTTGGTGCCGAGCTGGATGCCTGAACAGTAGTCTAACGCAGCTTGTTGAATTTGGTAAACAGATTTTTTAGTCAGTTTGATTTACCATATAGCATGCCCGATTCAAAGCCACACCCAGCACCAACGAGCGTGCCCGACAGCGGCTGGCGGCAGACCCATTTGGGCCGCTTGCTGGGCCACGCGTTGCGCCGTTTTGACGCGCGCGTACTGCAACTCATGGCACACGACCCGCAGGTGCCCTTGGCGCTGTCGAATCTGGCCGAGCGCAGGCAGGTGAGCGCGGCGCACATCCACATCACCCGGCATTTGGGTTTGCAAGGCGGGCGCTTGACGGAGCTGGCCGCGCTGGCGGGCATGAGCAAACAGGCCATGGGCAACTTGGTCACGCAGTGCGAGGCCTGGGGCCTGGTCAGGCGAGGGCCCGACGGGCGTGACGCGCGGGCGCGCCAGGTGGCATTTACCGCTGTGGGCCTGCTCTGGCTGCATGCCTTTGAGCGCGCGGTAGCGCAGGCCGAGGCCGAGTTTCGGCAAGAAGTGGGCGGCGAGGTGGCCACGGTGGTGGCGTTGGGCCTAGAGGCCTACGGGCAAGGCTATGCGCCCTCGCAGTAAGTCCGGGTAAAGGCCCTAGCGGAGCAGGCCTAAAATCGGGCACTGAATGGGGCGGTGCATCGACCCCATGCATCTGGCCCATGGGACAGCACACAACATCGGAGACCGCTATGCGCATTTTGATCGCTGAAGACGACCAAGTTCTGGCCGACGGCCTGCTGCGCACCCTGCGCAGCTCGGGCGCTGCGGTAGACCACGTGGCCAGCGGCAGCGAGGCCGACGCCGCGCTCATGACCAATAGCGAGTTTGACCTGCTCATCCTCGACCTGGGCCTGCCCAAGATGCATGGCTTGGACGTGCTCAAGCGTTTGCGCGGCCGTGGCTCGGCGCTACCGGTGCTGATCCTTACCGCGGCTGACAGCGTGGAGGAGCGCGTCAAAGGCCTGGACTACGGTGCAGACGACTACATGGCCAAGCCCTTTAGCCTGCAAGAGTTAGAAGCGCGGGTGCGCGCCCTCACACGCCGTGGCATGGGCGGCGCCAGCAGCGCCATCAAGCATGGCCCCTTGCAGTACGACCAGGCGGGCCGGGTGGCCACTATCGACGGGAAGATGGTGGACTTGTCCGCGCGCGAGCTGGGTTTGCTGGAAGTGCTGCTGCAACGCGCGGGGCGCTTGGTCAGCAAAGACCAATTGGTCGAGCGCCTGTGCGAATGGGGCGAAGAGGTGAGCAATAACGCGATTGAGGTGTACATCCACCGCCTGCGCAAAAAAATTGAAAAAGGCCCCATTCGCATTGCCACTGTGCGCGGCCTGGGTTACTGTTTAGAGAAGATCCCCGGGTGAAGATATTTCAGCGCGAGCAGCGCTCGCTTTTTGGTGAAATCTTAGACTGGATGCTCACGCCCCTGCTGGTGATTTGGCCTGCCAGTTTGGCGTTGACGTGGTTGATCGCGCAGAACATTTCGGGCAAGCCCTTTGACCGCGCTTTGCAGTACAACGTACAAGCGCTGGCCCAGCTTGTAACAGTGCAAAACAATCGCGCGCAATTGAATTTGCCGCAGTCGGCTCGCGAGATTTTGCACGCCGATGACAGCGATCAAATCTACTACCAAGTGACGGGCCCGCGCGGCGAATTGCTCAGCGGTGAGAACGACTTTCCGCCACTGGTGGACGATGACCGCCCCAGCGAGGGCGAGGTGCGCTTGCGCGATGGAAAAATGCGCGGTGCCGATGTGCGCATTGCCTACACCTGGATCAATGTCAGCTTGAACCCACACACCAGCACCAGCGCCTTGGTACTGGTGCAAGTGGCTGAAACGCTGGAGAAGCGCTCGACCTTGGTGGGCGAAATTACGAAGGGGGTGATGCTGCCGCAATTTGCCATGTTGCCACTTTCTGTGCTGCTGATTTGGTTGGCCTTGGCGCGTGGCATTCGTCCACTCAATGAACTAGAGCAACGCATCCGCGCCCGCAAACCCGACGACCTGAGCCCCTTAGACGACCATGCAGTACCGCAGGAAGTGGCGCCCTTGGTTGCGTCTGTGAATGACCTGCTGACGCGACTGCAAGACTCAATCGCCACCCAAAAGCGCTTTTTAGCCGATGCCGCGCACCAACTCAAAACACCATTGGCAGGCTTGCGCATGCAGGCCGATTTAGCCCAGCGCGAGGGCTCTAGTGCTGATGAGCTCAAGCAATCGCTCAAGCAAATTGGCCGCTCCAGCGTGCGCGCCACGCACACTGTGAACCAATTGCTGGCCCTGGCGCGGGCCGAAAGCGGTGGCAACATGATTGTTAAAGCACCCTGCGACTTGGCCCGGCTCACGATGCAGGTGGTGCAAGACTGGGTGCCCCGCGCATTAGAGAGAAAAATCGACCTGGGCTATGAAGGCGCCCAACCGGGCTCTGCGGGTGTTGTATTGCACGGCAATGCGGTTTTACTCACGGAGTTGGTAGCGAACCTGATCGACAACGCCATGCTCTACACCCCCTCTAGTGCTGAACGCCAGGGCGTCGTAACAGCCAGGATCAAGGCTGAGCCTGATGGCTTGGGTCTGGTGCTCGAGGTGGAAGACAATGGCCCGGGCATAGCTGAAAGCGAACGCGAGCTGGTGTTCCAACCCTTCTACCGCGCACTGGGCACCAATACTGACGGTTCGGGTTTGGGCTTGGCCATTGTGCAAGAAATCGCCCGCCAACACGATGCCAGCGTTTCCCTTGTAGACGCTAACCCTGGAGCCAACCCGCTCGGTTTGCGCATTCGCTTGCGCTTTGCCAGCGCGCTTGCAGCGCCCACCGCAGCCGCTATCGGCTGAGCCATCTACACGCTAGCGCGGCACGGCTGTCGCGGTCACTTTTTCTGCGGTAGGCCTTTGAGCAAAGTCGCCAAGTCGGCACCCGAGACCACCTGCACCGTATGCGCCTTGGCAAAGCTTTGCGCCTGCTCACTCAGTGCGCCCAAGGCGACGTAGATGCATGCTCCCGCCTCCTGCTCGAGCATCGCTGCATGCAGACTTTGCACAGCATCGATGCCGTGATGCGCCGCCTTCCAGCGTTTAGCTGCTACCAGTGTGGTTTGCCCATTTTTCTGCATGCTCCAGTCAAAAGCGACTTGCTCTGCACGCTGGGTGCGGTAGCCCGCTTGCTGCAACGCGGACTCCAATTGCGCTGAAAAATCACGCCAAGCCATGGCCCCGGCGGCGCTCAGCACAGCTTGCACATCTGCCGGGCGAGGGGCGCTCCATTGACGCTTGGCCACTATCGCACTGATGGCAAAGAAAGGTAGCGCGCCGAGGGCACCAAAAACCCAGTACGCCAAAGGGAGCAGTGCG
>CANFOR010000138.1 GCA_947448675.1 Betaproteobacteria bacterium | reverse complement strand
GGGCACGAGCACCACCACGGCAACACGCACGCCGAACACGCGCAGCACGTGCACGACGCGGCTGCGCCTGCCGCCCACGCAACGCATGGAGAGCCAAGCCATGCCCATACCGCGCACAGCCATGCAGCATCCACGCACAGCCACAATGGCGGCGGCAGTTGGGCGGTGCTCACTGGCGACAGCGTGCATTGTTTCGGCGACGGCATTTTGATCGCTTCGGCCTTTATGGCCGATATGCGTTTAGGCTGGGTCGCCGCTTTGGCGGTGCTGGCCCACGAGGTGCCGCACCATATGGGCGACCTGCTGGTACTGCGCCAAGGCGCTGCGGCGCAGGGCCTTGGCGCAGCAGCGCGGGTGGCCCTGCTCAAGGTGTCTTTGGCGGGCGCGGTCACGGCACTGGGTGGCTTGCTGGGCTATTTTTTGGTGGCGCAATTGCAGGCCTACCTGCCCTACTTTTTAACTGTGGCGTCGAGCAGTTTTATCTATGTGGCCCTGGCCGATTTGATCCCGCAACTGCAGCGCCGCCTGAGCATGCGCCAAACCCTGGCGCAAATCGCTTGGCTGGGCCTGGGCATGGCCTTGGTCACGGTGGTCAGCGGCGTGGCCCACGCGCACTAAAAAACCGAACGGTTAGCGCAAAAACTTGGCGAAAAATTTAGCGCAGACCTGCGCGTTGCGCCTTGCCCGCGGTGGGCAAAGGGGTAGATGTTGGGCCCATCAATGCCGTCGAGGTCGGCCGCATGGTTGCCAGGGCTCCACGCCGCGCGGGCCAAAACTAAGCGTGACTTTGTGCGCAGGGCAGGCCCGGCGTGCGGCTCCATTCGCTCCAACTGCCTGCATAAAGCGCCGTGGGCGCAAAGCCCGCAATCTCCATGGCCAAGAGATTGGGCACAGCGCTTACACCGCTGCCGCAGTGGTGCACCACGCTGGCCGGGTCGCGGCCCGCCAGCAAGGCATCAAACTCGGCGCGCAGCACGGCGGCGGGTTTGAATTTGCCGTCGGCCCCGAAGTTCTGCGCAAAGGGGCGGTTGAGCGCGCCCGGGATGTGCCCGGCAATCGGGTCGAGCGGCTCGACCTCACCGCGATAGCGCGGCGCAGCGCGCGCGTCGACCAAGGTTTGGCGCGGTGTACCCAACTGTTTTGCTACAGTTTCAGTAGCTATAAACGCACGTCTGGCATGGTTTATCAGGTATTTTTGCTTTGGAAACAGGGGATTTTTTTCGCTTTGCTCTTGGCTTTCAAGCAAGCCACCGGCAGCTTGCCAAGCCTGCAGTCCGCCGTCGAGCACGGCCACGGCTTCGTGACCCAACCACTGCAGCATCCACCACAGGCGGCCACTGTAGTTACAGCCATTGCGGTCGTAGACCACGGCTTGCATGCCGTTGCCAAAGCCCACGCTGCCCAGCCAAGCGGCCAGCTTTTCGCGGCTGGGCAGGGGGTGGCGGCCACCGCTTGGCGCTGCGGGGTCGTCCTTGCCACTGAGCGCGCTGTCCAGGTGGGCGTAGACCGCGCCGGGAATGTGCGCTTGCGCATACTGCGCTTGGCCCGCCGCGGGTTGCATCAGGTCAAAGCTGCAGTCAAACAGCATCACGGGCGCGCCAGCTTGCTGCAGGGCTTGGAGTTGCTCAACCGAAATCAAAGTGGAATACATGCAATGCCTTTCGCAGGATTAATGTTCTTCAGCGGGCGCGTCGGGTGCGGCGCGGGCGCGCAGCACAGTAGCCCCAATGCCACTGGCCACGATCAAGGCCATGCCCAGCCAGCCGACCAGGGGAATCGAATCGCCAAAAAACAGCAGGCTGTAGAGCGCCGAGAAAATGATGCCCGCGTACTGCAAATTGGCCACCACCAGGGTAGCGCCCCGGCTGTAGGCGCGCGTCATGCACAGCTGGCCCAGCGAGGCCAGCACGCCCACCGGGATGAGCCACAGCGCGTGCTGCCAGTTCCAGGTAGACAGGCCCGTGAATGCCATGCCAACGGCCCCCGCCAACACGGTGCCCACAGCAAAATAAAACACCGTGCGGCTGTCGGGCTCGCCGCTGCGCGCCAGCGCCATGACCTGCATGTAGGCAAAGGCCGCGCACATGCCCGAGAGCAGGCCAATCAAACCGGCAAAGCCTTGGTTTTTGTCAATGGTGGGCTGCAGCATCAGCACCACGCCCGCAAAGCCTGCCAACACAGTGAGCACCAAGGGGCCTTGCGCCAGACTTTTGCCCGCTTTGCCGTCTTTGGGCAAGAGCAAAGAGCCGCCGACCAAGAACGCCGCGATCCACACGCTGCTCATGTAGTTGAGCGTCATGGCCGTGGGCAGTGGCAAATGGGCAATCGCATAAAACCAGGCGCTGAGCGCCACCACGCCGACCGTGGCGCGCCACAGGTGCATGCCTGGCACTGCAGTGCGCAAAGACACGCCGCGCGCACGGGCAAAAGCGCCCATGAAGAGCACGCCGATCACGCCGCGCCAAAACACCAGTTCAGCGCTGCTAAAAAATGCCGAAGCGATTTTGACGCACACGCCCATGCTGGCAAAAAGCAGCGAGGCCAACAGCATCCACAGAGCTTGCAAGCTACACCATCGCCCTACGGTACCACTCATGAAAATGCTGCATGCCGTCTTCCATCGGGCTTTGGTAGGGGCCGGACTCGTTGTCGCCGCGTTGCATCAAGGCTTTGCGGCCAGCGTCCATGCGCAACGCGATTTCGTCGTCTTCAACGCAGGTTTCCATGTAGGCGGCTTGCTGGGCTTCGATGAACTCGCGCTCAAAGGCGGCGATTTCTTCGGGGTAGAAAAACTCCACCACATTGGTGGTGTGCTGCGGCCCACGCGGCACCAGGGTGCTGACCACCAGCACATGCGGGTACCACTCGACCATGATGTGCGGGTAGTAGGTGAGCCAAATCGCACCATGCTTGGGCGGTTCGCCGTTGCGAAAGTTCAGCACCGCGTCGTGCCAGCGCTGGTAGACGTCGGTGCCGGGCTTGCCCAGTTTGTCGGACACGCCCACGGTTTGCACCGAGTAGTGCGGGCTCAGTTCCCAGCGCAAGTCTTCGCAGGCGACAAACTGGCCCAGACCGGGGTGGAAGGGGCCAACGTGGTAGTCCTCCAGGTAGACCTCGATGAAGGTCTTCCAGTTGTAGGGGCACTCGTGCACATGGGCGCGGTCGAACACATAGCCGCTAAAGTCCAGCTCGCTGGCAGCGGCCATGGCCGAGAGTTCTTGGGCCGGGTCGCGGCCACTGCCCAGGGGTGGCTGCTCAAAAATCAAACCGTTCCAGGTACTGGTGGCGTAGCGTTGCAGGTTCAGGCAGGGGTCGGCTTTGAAGTGCGGTGCACCGATCAGTTGGCCGGGGTTGGCCGCAGCAGCGCTGTAGGTCCAGCGGTGCAGCGGGCAAACGATATTGCTGCCCTGCACTGGCGAGAGGTGGCCCCGGCCTTGCAGCATGATGGCTTGGCGGTGGCGGCAGACGTTGGAGAGCAGCTCCACGCCCGTCTCGGTGCGCAGCAGGCTGCGGCCGCCACCTTCTTGCGGCAGCGCGTAGTAGTCACCTACTTTGGGCACGGCCAGCTCGTGGCCCAGATAGCGTGGGCCGCTGGCAAAGATGCCTTGCATCTCGCGCTGAAACAGCGCTTCATCAAAGTAGCTAGAAACGCTGAGCTGCTGGCCCGCGGCTTGGAGTGGGAGGCTTAAATCGGACATGGGTAAACGAGGCGGGGCCCTCCACGCATCGGTAGGCTCGTGCATTAGGGGGGATGGGGCATTGTAGCCCCCAGTCTAAAATGCGTTATTCGCTGTTTTCTCCCCTTGCTCCACCCTTTGCCCCTTTCGTATCCAGAAACCGCCCGCTTCGCGCCGTATGCCCAAAACTACAACTCCTACCGCTCCCGCCCTACCGGCTACCTACGAGGCGGGGCTGCAAGAGCTAGAGCAATTGCTCTCTCGCCTCGACTCAGGCCAATTGCCACTCGACGAGTTACTCAGCGGCTACCAACGCGGCGCACAGTTGCTGGGCTTTTGCCGCAGCAAGCTGCAAGCCATTGAAGAGCAGGTGCAGGTACTCGACGACGGAGCGCTCAAACCGTGGACCAGCGCGTGATGCCCGCCGCGCCCGCCGCATTCGAGCCATGGTGCGCCGCCCATCTGGCGCGCGTAGAAAGCGCGCTGGGCGAATGGATCGCCCCACAAGCCCCTGCCGGCCTGGGCCAGGCCATGCGCTACGCCGTGCTCGACGGCGGCAAACGTCTGCGCCCTTTGCTGGTGCTGGCAGCTTGTGAGAGCGTCGGCGGCAATGCCGACGCAGCGTTGCGCGCCGCCTGTGCGGTGGAGCTGATCCACGCCTATTCTTTGGTGCACGATGACATGCCCTGTATGGACAACGACGTGCTGCGCCGGGGCAAGCCCACCGTGCATGTGCAGTTTGGCCAAGCACCTGCCCTGCTGGCGGGCGACGCCTTGCAAGCTCTGGCTTTTGAGCTGCTCACGCCTGAGGGCCCGAGCGTGCCCGCCAGCATGCAAGCCCAGCTGTGCCGCCTGTTGGCCAGCGCTGCGGGCTACCGGGGCATGGCCGGTGGCCAGGCCATCGACCTGGCCAGCGTGGGCCAAGCTTTGAGCGAAGCCCAACTGCGCCAAATGCACCAGCTGAAAACTGGGGCGCTCTTGCAAGCCAGCGTCGAGATGGGTGCAGCCTGCGCCAGTGCTAGCCCGCTCGCTACAGAATCGCTAGCGCAGTACGGCGCGGCGCTGGGCCTGGCGTTTCAGGTGGTGGACGATATTTTGGACGTCACCGCCGACTCAGCCACGCTGGGCAAAACCGCTGGCAAAGATGCCCAGAACGACAAGCCTACCTATGTATCTTTGCTCGGCCTAGCGCGTTCACGCGCCTACGCTACCGATCTGCTGGCCCAGGCCTTGGCCGCATTGCAGCGCAGCAGCTTGGCCGACACGCGAGCCTTGGCAGCCTTGGCAAAAATGGTCGTAGAACGCCAAAATTAAATGAAAACAGCCGCAAACGCGCTCTGGATATGCGTAAGCAGCTATCAAAAAAGTAGTACATGATCGACGCCATCACGCCCAAACCCTTGTTGCCCAGCATTGCAGGCCCGCATGATTTGCGCGCCCTGCCCCGCGCCCAGCTCGGCCAATTGGCCCAAGAGTTGCGCGCCTTTGTGTTGCATAGCGTGGCGCAAACCGGCGGGCATTTGAGCTCCAACCTGGGCACAGTGGAGCTCACCATCGCCCTGCACTATGTGTTCAACACGCCTGAGGACCGTTTGGTCTGGGACGTGGGCCACCAAACCTATCCGCACAAAATTCTCACGGGGCGACGCGAGCGCATGCACAGCCTGCGCCAGCTCGGTGGCCTGTCGGGCTTTCCGCAGCGCAGCGAGAGCGCCTACGACACCTTTGGCACCGCGCATTCCAGCACCAGTATCTCGGCCGCACTGGGCATGGCCATGGCGGCCAAAACCAAGGGCGAAGACCGGCACGCGGTGGCCATCATCGGCGACGGCGCCATGAGCGCAGGAATGGCTTTTGAGGCGCTCAACAACGCGGGCGTAGCCGACTGCAAACTGCTGGTGGTGTTGAACGACAACGACATGTCGATCAGCCCGCCGGTGGGCGCGCTCAACCGCTACCTGGCCCAGCTGATGAGCGGGCAGTTTTACGCCGCTGCCAAAAACGTTGGCAAGCAGGTGCTCAAACCGGTGCCGCCGCTGTTCGAGTTGGCCAAACGTTTTGAAGAGCACGCCAAGGGCATGGTGGTACCCGCCACGCTGTTTGAAAAATTTGGCTTTAACTACATTGGCCCGATTGACGGCCACGACCTCGACTCGCTCATTCCTACGCTAGAGAACATCAAGCATTTGACGGGCCCGCAGTTTTTGCACGTGGTGACCAAAAAAGGCCAGGGCTACCAGCTCGCCGAGGCAGACCCGGTGGCCTACCATGGCCCAGGCAAGTTTGACCCGTCTATCGGTCTGGTAAAGCCCGCCACGGCCCCTAAAACCACCTTCACCCAGGTCTTTGGCCAATGGCTGTGCGACATGGCCGCGCAAGACCAGCGTTTGGTGGGCATCACCCCGGCCATGCGCGAAGGCTCGGGCATGGTCGAGTTTGAAAAGCGCTTCCCCAGCCGCTACTACGACGTGGGCATTGCCGAGCAGCACGCGGTGACATTCGCTGCAGGAATGGCCTGCGAGAGCCTGAAACCCGTGGTGGCGATCTACTCCACCTTTTTGCAGCGCGGTTACGACCAGCTCATCCACGATGTAGCCCTGCAAAACCTGCCGGTGGTGTTTGCGCTGGACCGCGCGGGTTTGGTGGGGGCCGACGGTGCCACCCACGCGGGCGCTTACGACATTCCCTTTTTGCGCTGCATCCCTAACATGGGCATTGCCTGCCCGGCCGACGAGCGCGAATGCCGCGCCCTGCTCAGCAGCGCCTTTGCGCAAAACCACCCGGTGGCCGTGCGCTACCCGCGCGGTGCGGGCGCGGGCGTAGCGCCCTTGGCCGACTTACAAGCCCTGCCCTACGGCAAGGGCGAAGTGCGCCGCCAGGGTAGCGGCATTGCCATCTTAGCTTTTGGCACCCTGCTCTACCCTGCGCTGCAGGCCGCTGAAGCCATCAACGCCACCGTGGTCAACATGCGCTGGGCTAAACCGCTCGACGTCGAACTACTCTTGCAAGTGGCCGCCACGCACGCAGCCTTGGTCACGCTGGAAGAAGGCGCGATCATGGGCGGCGCGGGTAGCGCGGTGGGCGAGGCCCTGCAGGCTGCGGGCCTAGAAAAACCCCTGCTGCACCTGGGTTTGCGCGACGAATTCATCGAGCATGGTGACCCGGCCAAGCTCTTGGCTTTGCAGGGTTTAGACGCTGCAGGCATTGCCGCCTCAATACAAAAACGCTTCGCAAGCCTTATTCCAAGCGCGTTTCCAGCTATCAAAATTGCAGCATAGCGTTGGCGCACGGCAACACAGCGAGGCAAACAAGGGGAAACCCCCAACGCAAAGCCCGCTGCGCTTCCTACAATCGACGCACCTGCTTTCACTAGCATGCAAACCCTTTCCTATTTCAACGGAGTATGTATGGATCGTCGTTCAATTCTTAAAAACGCTGGCATTGCTGGCGTGTTGGCCGCTGGCGCGGCACCGGCTGTGCATGCCCAGGCCGCAGTGCGCTGGCGCTTGGCGTCGAGCTTTCCCAAATCGCTGGACACCATTTTTGGCGCTGCCGAAGTGTTTGCCAAAGCCGTCAAAAACATGTCGGGCGGCAAGTTTGAAGTCTCGGTGCATGCTGCAGGCGAGCTGATGCCCGCTTTTGGCGTGGTCGACGGCGTGCAGCAAGGTTCGGTCGAAGCCTGCCACACTGCGCCCTATTACTTCTTTGGCAAAGACGAAACCTTCGCCCTGGGCTGCGCGATTCCCTTTGGCCTGAACAGCCGCCAAATGACGGCTTGGATGGTGGAGGGCAATGGCCTGAAATTGATGCGCGAGTTCTATGCCAAATACAACATCGTTAACTTCCCCGGCGGCAACACCGGCGCG
>CANFOR010000137.1 GCA_947448675.1 Betaproteobacteria bacterium | reverse complement strand
TTGACCAAGGCGCTGTCGACAAAGCGGTGGCGCTCGACCGTGCCCATGGCCGACAGCACTTGGGCGTCGCGCACCCCTTGCTGGGCCAGCTTGTGCACCATGCGGGCACGCACCGCGCCAGAGTCCAGGCCATGCCCTTGGGGTGGCGTTTTGTGAGGAGCAAAAGTGCCGCCAAGGCCCGCTGGCTGTGCGTTGACAGCTATGTTTTTTGTAGCGACCGGTGCTTTGCTGGCCTGCGCTGAACGCGTTGCCTTGGCTGAAATGCTGGGCAGTTTGGCCGGAAAACTCGGGCGGCTGCTCATCCCTGCAGACCCTGCGCCCAACGGGCCAGCGCAGTGTGGTCGGTCAAGTCCACCTTGAGCGGCGTGAGCGTCACATGGCCTTGCAAAGCGGCGTGAAAGTCGGTGCCCGGGCCGTCGTCTTTGGCTGCGCCTGCGCTGCCGATCCAGTACATGGTCTCGCCGCGCGGGCTTTGCTGGGTGATGACGCGCTCGGCCGCGTGGCGGCGGCCCAGGTGGCAGACCTGAATGCCCTTCAACTCCGCCAAAGGCCGGTTCGGGATGTTCACATTCAGCAGCCACGGCGCGGGCTGCGCTGCCACGACTTGTGCTACCAAATTGCTAGCTGCCTGCGCAGGCTCAGCAAGGCGCTCCAGCATGCGCTGCACCAAACTGCGGGCTGTAGCGGCAGCTGCGTCGAGGTGTTGCCAGCCCTTCTCGGTTTGCGAGAAGGCCAAGGCCGGAATGCCAAACAAATAGCCCTCCATGGCTGCACCCACCGTGCCCGAGTAAATCGTGTCGTCGCCCATATTGGCGCCGTTGTTGATGCCCGAGACCACGAGGTCGGGCCGGTAGCCGAGCAGGCCCGTGAGCGCAATGTGCACACAGTCGGCCGGTGTGCCGTTCACATAGCGAAAGCCATTGGCCGCGCGGTGCACGTAGAGCGGCGAATGCAAAGTGAGCGCGTTGGACTTGGCGCTGTTGTTTTGCTCGGGTGCCACCACTTCGACCTCGGCAATGTCTTTGAGCGCCTCGTACAGCGCCACGATGCCGGGGGCTTGGTAGCCGTCGTCGTTAGAGATAAGAATTTTCATGTGGGCAAATTGTAGGCGGCATGGCGCGTCGCTGGCGAGACAATCTGCTGCGCGCAGGCCCGGCCCGCACACTATGATGCGCTCACCATTCAAGGAGACTCCCCATGCACGCTTGGCTTTGTGAAAACCCCACCGGCGTAGACGCCCTCAGCTGGAAAGAACTGCCCACCCCCACGCCCAAAGCGGGCGAGGTGCTGGTGGAGATCAAAGCCGCCAGCCTGAACTTCCCCGACCTGCTGATCGTGCAAAACAAATACCAAATGAAGCCGCCCCTGCCTTTTGTGCCCGGCTCGGAGTACGCCGGTGTGGTGCAGGCCGTGGGCGAGGGCGTGAAGCACCTGCAAGTCGGCCAAAACGTGGCCTGCCTCAGCGGCACTGGCGGCTTTGGCACCCACACCATTGCGCCCGCAGCGCTGTGCATGCCCCTGCCTGCGGGCTTTGGCCATGTGGACGCCGCCGCCTTCATCATGATCTACGCGACCTCGCACCACGCCTTGGTAGACCGCGCCCAGCTCAAGGCGGGCGAGACGGTGCTGGTGCTGGGCGCAGCCGGCGGCGTGGGCACCGCGGCTATTCAAATTGCCAAAGCCATGGGCGCCAAAGTGATTGCCGCCGCCTCGACCGACGAAAAATGTGCGCTGTGCACGTCCATCGGTGCCGACCTGAGCATCAACTACAGCAAAGAGAATCTGCGCGAGGCCATCAAAGCCGCCACCGACGGCAAAGGCCCCGACGTGATTTACGACCCGGTCGGCGGCGACTTTGCCGAGCCCGCTTTTCGCTCCATAGCCTGGCGTGGCCGCTACCTGGTGGTGGGCTTTGCCGCAGGCCCCATTCCGGCTCTGCCGTTGAACCTGGCCCTGCTCAAAGGCGCCAGCATTGTGGGCGTGTTCTGGGGCGACTTTGCGCGCCGCGAGCCCAAGGCCAACCAAGCCATGATGCACGAGCTGGCCACCTGGTACGCGCAAGGCAAAGTCAAGCCCGTGATCGACCGCACCATGCCCATGGCCGAGCTCAAAGCCGCCTACGCCCACATGGGCTCGCGCGGCGTGATGGGCAAGCTGGTAATGGTGAACGCGATATAATCTGCCCCTTGCGGTGGCTGTAGCTCAGTTGGTAGAGTCCAGGATTGTGATTCCTGTTGTCGTGGGTTCGAGCCCCATCAGCCACCCCAGTGTTTTTTGTGCAAAGCCTACTTGGAGCCGCTGTGCCTGACACCGCCTTTGACCCGGTGAAACCGCTTTGCGCACACGATGCGATCGCGCACTATGCTGCGCAGGAGCGCCCCGCAGTTAGCAAACGCAATCCCAACGCCCAAGCCGATCAAATCATGGACAAACTGCTGGCCATCGAGGCCGACGACAGCTTGGCTACTAGTCCAAGGCCAATCATTCGTTAGCGAAACGGTGTTTTCGCACGGATCGAAATTGGCCTTGATCGAAGAGCGCTGCGCCAAGACTTTTTCGTCATGCTGTTTGTGGTGGCGCGGTGTGTGGGCACTGCAACAACTTGGCAGACGGAGTCTTTGCCGAACTGGGCTTGTTAAATTTTGGGTTTGAGCGGATCCCCGTCTTCCGCTTCTCAACGCATCAGCGCCTCAATCTCCCCCGCCTCCACGGGCACGCCGCGCGACAGCAGCTCGCAGCCGTCTGGCGTAAGCAGGGCGTCGTCTTCGATGCGAATACCGATGTTGTGAAACTGTTCGGGCACGCCATCGGCGGGGCGCACGTAGAGGCCAGGTTCTAGGGTCAGCACCATGCCGGGGCGCAGGATGCGGCTGGGGCGGTTTTGCATGCGCTCGCCCGATAGCGGGTCTTTGCGTTCGGTGCTGTGGCCCAGTTCGCTGGGCTCGTTGTAGTTGCCGCAGTCATGCACGTCCATGCCCAGCCAGTGGCTGGTGCGGTGCATGTAAAACGCAAAGTAGGCGCGCTGTTCGATCACGTCTTGCAGGCTGCCCACTTTGTCTTTGCTGAGCAAACCCACGTCGAGCATGCCCTGGGCCAGCACCTTGACGGCGGCCTCGTGCGGGTCGGTAAAGCGCGCGCCAGGTTGGGTAGCGGCCACCGCCGCCTCTTGGCTGGCGTGCACGATGTCGTACAAAGCGCGCTGCGGCCCGGTGAAGCTGCCATTGGCAGGGAAGGTGCGGGTGATGTCGCTGGCGTAGCCGTCGAGCTCGCAGCCCGCGTCGATCAGCACCAGCTCGCCCGCGCGCACGGGCGCTGCGTCGGCGCGGTAGTGCAGCACGCAAGCGTTGGCACCCGCCGCCACGATGGAGCTGTAGGCCGGGTACTGCGAGCCCTCTAAGCGAAACTGGTGCAGCAGCTCGGCGTCTAAGTGAAACTCGCGCACGTCTTGGCCCGCGCGCAGCATGCGGGCGCTGAGCTGCATGGCGCGCACGTGGGCGCGCGCACTGATCTGCGCTGCGCTGCGCATGGTGGCTTGCTCGTGCACGTCTTTGAACAGGCGCATTTCGTCCAAGATGCTGCACAGGTCGCGCTGCTGCTCGGGGCAGAGCGCGCCGTAACGCGTGCGGGCGCGCACCTGCTGCAGCCAGCCGTCAACCCGGCCCTCAAAGCCCTTGTGGGTGGCAAAGGGGTACCACACGGCCTCGCGGTTCTCTAGCAATTTGGGCAATTGCGTGTCTAGCTCTGCTATAGAAAATGCAGCGTCACACGCAATGCTGGCGGGCGCTACAGCGGGCCCAAGCCGGTAGCCGTCCCAAATTTCGCGTTCCAAATCTTTGGGCTGGCAAAACAGCGTCACCCGGCCATCGCCAGTGATGACCAGCGTGGCATGGGGCTCGCTAAAGCCGCTCAGGTAGTAAAAATAACTGTCGTGCCGGTACAAAAAGTCGCTGTCGCGGTTGCGTGGCCGCTCGGGCGCAGTGGGCACGATGGCGATGCCGTTGGGTCCGAGTTGGGCGGCCAAGCGGGCGCGACGGTCTTGGTAGATGGGGGTGTTCATATGCTGTCCTCGTTCAATTGTGCCAAACGCTCGGGCGTGCCCACGTCGGTCCAGGGCCCGGTGTAGAGCTCGGCGCTGACCAGCCCGCGCTCCATTGCAGCGCGCAGCAGCGGGGCGAGTGCGGCCTTTTGGCCCTGCGGGTTGCCGCTGGGAATGCTGCAGTGGGGCGCGGCAAAAAAGGCTTGGCGGTACAGGGCAATGGTCGAGAAGGTGTGGCGCGGTGCGCTGCCACCATTTGCTGGGCTGGCGGCCTGGTTTAGCGCCAAGCGCAGCCCATTGGCTTGCTGCGGGCCCAGGCCAAAGTCGCCTTGGGGGTTGTGCACCGGGTTGGGTACCAACCAAATATGGGCCAGCATGCCACTGACGGCAAAGGCTTGGTAGGCGCTGGGGCTAAAGGCAAAACTGGGCGCAAATACGTCGCCCGCCACCACCCAGAACACCTCGCTTAAATGCGGCAAGGCGCGCACGATGCCGCCTGCGGTTTCCAGCGCGCCGCCAAAGTCTTGGCCTTCGTGCGAGTAGCGCAGGCGGCTGTTGACTTGTACCGAGGTGAGCTCGGTACGCTCATTTTTTGATAGCTGCTCACGCATATTCCATGAGCTTTGCGGGCCGAAATAGCCCTCAATCTGCGCGCCTAGCCACGCCGTGTTGACCAATACCTCGCCAAAGCCGCTGTGCGCCAAAGCCTGCAAATGCCATTGCATTAAGGGCAGGCCACGCACGCGCAGCAGGGGCTTGGGGCAGGTGTCGGTAAGGGGCCGCATGCGCTCGCCCCGGCCTGCGGCCAAGACCATGGCGCTGCACAAGGCGGCGGGCAGGGTGGCGAGCGGGGCAGCACTGGCGCGAGCGCTGGCCTGGGGAGCAGCTTCAGCCGCGGTGCTAGGGGGGGTGCTCGGGAGAGTAGAGGGCGCGTTCACGCCGCAAGTGTAGCCAGAGGCTGGGGCCGCGCTGCGCAGCCAGTAAAATCCCCGCTTGACCTTGGCCCCTAGCATTAGCGAACCCCCACCCCTTCTCGGAGCAACCCCCTCGATGGCGAATACTCAGAACATGGCAAACGCCATTCGTGCCTTGGCAATGGACGCCGTCCAAGCCGCTAACTCGGGCCACCCCGGCGCGCCCATGGGCATGGCCGACATGGCCGTTGCCCTGTGGGGCCGCCACCTCAAGCACAGCCCGCACAACCCGCAGTGGTTTGACCGCGACCGCTTTGTGCTGAGCAACGGCCACGGCTCGATGCTGCTCTACGCGCTCTTGCACCTCAGTGGCTACAAGCTGCCGATTGGCGAGCTAAAAAACTTTCGCCAACTGCACAGCAAAACCCCGGGCCACCCCGAGGTCGACGTCACCCCCGGCGTAGAAACCACCACCGGCCCGCTGGGCCAGGGCATCACCAATGCCGTGGGTTTTGCGCTGGCCGAGAAGCTGCTGGCGGCGGAGTTCAACCAAAGCGGCCACCGCATCGTCAACCACCACACCTACACCTTCATGGGCGACGGCTGCTTGATGGAGGGCATTAGCCACGAGGCCTGCGCGCTGGCCGGTGCCTGGAAGCTGAACAAGCTCATCGCCCTGTACGACGACAACGGCATCAGTATCGACGGCCAGGTGGCGCCTTGGTTTATCGACAACACGGCGCAGCGCTTTGCCGCCTATGGCTGGAACGTGATCGGCCCGATCGACGGGCACAGCGTGGAAGCAGTAGACCGCGCCATTGCCGACGCCAAAAACAGCGCCGAAAAGCCCAGCCTCATCATTTGCAAAACCCATATCGGCAAGGGCAGCCCGAACCGCGCCAACACCGCCAAAGCCCACGGCGAGCCGTTGGGCGCAGACGAGATCCAACTCACCCGCGAGTCCCTGGGCTGGCCGCATGCGCCCTTTGAGATTCCGCACGAGGTCAGCACCGACTGGGACGCCAAAGCCAAGGGCCTGGCCGCAGAAACCGAATGGGACGCGCGCTTTGCCGCCTACAAAGCCGCCCACCCCGCGCTGGCCGCTGAGTTCACGCGCCGCATGAAGGGCGAGCTGCCGAAAAACTTTGCACAAACCGCGGTCGACGCGGTGATCGCCGCGCACACCAAGGCCGAGACCGTGGCCTCGCGCAAGGCCAGCCAAATTGCGCTCGAATTTTTTACCGCCGCCCTGCCCGAGATGCTGGGTGGCAGTGCCGACCTGACCGGCTCCAACCTGACCAACACCAAGAGCACGCCCGCGCTGCGCTTTGACGTGGCGGGCGATGTGAAGCGCGGCGAAGACGGCCGGCTGGGCCGCCACATCAACTACGGCGTGCGCGAGTTCGGCATGGCCGCCATCATGAACGGCGTTGCCCTGCACGGTGGCTACATCCCCTATGGCGGCACCTTCTTGACCTTTAGCGACTACAGCCGCAATGCCATTCGCATGGCCGCGCTGATGAAGCGCCGCGTGGTGCATGTGTTCACGCACGACAGCATTGGTTTGGGCGAAGACGGCCCGACGCACCAAAGCATCGAGCACGCCGCCAGCCTGCGCTTGATCCCCGGCCTTGACGTATGGCGCCCGGCCGACACCGCAGAAACGGCGGTTGCCTGGGCCGTGGCCCTGCAAAATAAAAATAAACCCACCGCACTTTTGCTGAGCCGACAAAACCTGCCCTACTTGCGCAAAACCGCACTCGACGAAATCAGCAAAGGCGCTTATGTGCTGAGCGAGCCTGCCGACGTGGGCCTGAAGAAAAAAGCCCAAGCCGTCATCATCGCCACCGGCTCCGAAGTGCAGTTGGCGCTCCAGGCGCAAGCCCTGCTTGCTACAAAAAAAATAGCTGTCCGCGTAGTATCCATGCCCGCTAGCAAGGTTTTTGATGCGCAAAAAGCAGACTACAAACTGCAGGTTCTGCCCCAAGGCCTACCGCGTATTGCGGTCGAAATGGGCGTGACCGACGGCTGGTGGAAATACGGCTGCGCCGCCGTGGTGGGTATCGACTCCTATGGTGAGTCGGCCCCCGCGCCTGTGCTGTTCAGGCATTTTGGTTTTACGCCAGAGAATGTGGCGCAGACCGTGCAAAAAGTTTTGAAGAAATAATTTTTATTTTGGAGTTTTAAAAAATGGCAATCAAAGTAGGCATCAACGGTTTTGGGCGTATCGGGCGCATGGTATTTCGCGCGGCAGTGGCGAACTTTAAGGACATCGAAATCGTTGGCATCAACGACCTGCTAGAGCCCGACTACCTGGCCTATATGCTCCGATACGACAGCGTGCATGGTCGCTTCAAGGGCGATGTGTCGGTAGACGGTGGCACCCTGGTGGTGAACGGCCAACGCATTCGCCTGACGCAAGAACGCGACCCAGCCAACCTCAAGTGGAACGAAGTCGGCGCTGAGGTGGTGGTGGAGTCCACCGGCCTGTTCCTCGACAAAGCCATGGCGCAAAAGCATTTGGACGCAGGCGCTAAAAAAGTGGTGATGTCGGCTCCCAGCAAAGACGACACGCCAATGTTTGTGTTTGGCGTGAACGACAAAACCTATGCTGGCCAAGCCATC
>CANFOR010000136.1 GCA_947448675.1 Betaproteobacteria bacterium | reverse complement strand
GGCCCGCAGCATCACGTTTAACCCGCTGCTGTCCGACCAGTTTCAAGCCTTTTTTGCACGCACCGACACCTTTGCTCTGGGCGTGTGCAATGGCTGCCAAATGTTTGCCGAGGTGGCCGACATCATCCCTGGCGCGCAAGACTGGCCACGCTTTACCACCAACCAGAGCGAGCGCTTTGAGGCCCGTCTGTCGATGGTCGAAGTGCTGGACTCACCCAGTCTGTTCTTCAAAGGTATGGCGGGCAGCCAGCTGCCGATTGCGGTGGCACATGGCGAAGGTTTTGCTAACTTTGCACGGCGCGGCAACGCGGCCCAGGCCATTGCGGCCATGCGTTTTGTTGACCACCAGGGCGCGGCCACCGAGGCCTACCCCTTCAACCCCAATGGCAGCCCGGCGGGCTTGACGGGTGTGACGACCGCAGACGGGCGCTTCACGGCCATCATGCCCCACCCCGAGCGGGTGTTTCGCAATGTGCAGATGAGCTGGACCAGTGGCAGCGTGAATGAAGCCAGCCCCTGGGCACGCATTTGGCAAAACGCGCGGCGCTGGGTGGGCTAGGGGCCCAAGCTGCGCCGCGTAGGCGCTTGTGGGCCTGTGAGCCCTGCATCAGGTCCTAAGTCAGCACCTTGCCGTCGCCGGTGATCATCGACAGCTCGACAAAGCTCGATGCCACATGGTCTTTGGCCGACAGATCGACTTGAAAGCCGCCCAGCGCAGTGTTGGTCATGGCCTCTAAGCCGGTGATCAGGCCCTCGCGCGTGGGTTTGCCGCCGCGTTTGAGACCCTCGGTGAACAAGCGGGCGGCCAGGTAGCCTTCCATGCTCGAGAAGTTGATGCTGCCGTCTTTGGGGCCGCTCTTCATGGCCTCAATAAATTCGCGCACGATGGGCCGCGCGCTGTTGTAGGGCGATGGCACCACTTGCGAGACCACTACGCCTGCGCCCTCTTTGCCCAGCTCGTCGGCCAGGGCTTGTGTGCCGACGAAGGACACGTTGAAAAAGTTGCCGCCAAAACCCGTTTTGCGCGCGGCACGAATAAAGGCAGCGCAAGCCTTGTAGGCACCAATTTGCACGATGGCGTCGGGCGCTGCTGCGGTGAGCGTCTTCACGGCTGCAGCGACATCGACCGAGTTGCGCTCTACCGTGGCTGTGGCCACTGGCTGCAAGCCCTGGGCCGCCAAGGCGAGGGTGACGCCGTCGAGCCCGGTCTTGCCATAGGCATCGTTTTGGTAGAAGACGGCAATTTTTTTGCGGCTCAAATGCGTCAGCTGCTTGACGATGAGCGCGGTTTCGTCGTGGTAGGAAGCGCGCAAATGAAAGGCGTAGCGGTTAAAGGGCTGGCGCAGCGCAATGGCGCCGGTAAAGGGCGCAATAAAAGGCACTTTGTCTTTGGTCGCCAGGGGCAGGGCGGCCACACTGGTGGGCGTGCCGATGTAGCCAAACAAGGCAAACACATCGCCGTCGAGCAACTGGCGGGTGTTGGCCACGCAGCGCTCGGGCTCGTAGCCGTCGTCGAGGTTGCGAATTTCAATGCTGCGCCCGAGCACGCCGCCTTGCGCATTGACGCGCTCAAAATGCAGCTTGGCTCCTTGGTAAAACTGAATGCCCAGCTGGGCCGCTGGGCCACTGAAAGCCGCCGACTGGCCCAAAACGATTTTGCTGTCTTGTGCATGCACGCGGCCAATGCTGCTCACATTGGCCACCAGGGCGGCTGCGGTGGCGATCGAAAACTGTCTGCGGTTGGTCATAATGGTTTTGCCCGTAAGTGGGGTCACCTGATTGTCTCAAACAAATCCAGCTGCGTACACTAGGCAGATGCCACATCAGTTTGAACTTTTACAGCCTAATCGCCCACGTTTGAATGCTATCGATTTACTGCGTGGCCTGGCCATGCTGTGGATGACGGGGTTTCACTTCTGCTTTGACCTGAACCACGCTGGTTTTTTGCAGCAAAATTTTTACAGCGACCCGTTCTGGACCTGGCAGCGCAATGCCATTGTGAGCCTGTTTTTGCTGTGCGCAGGTGTGTCGCAGGCCGTGGCCATGCAACAGGGCCAAAGCTGGGCACGCTTTGCGCGGCGCTGGTGCCAAATTGCGCTGTGCGCGCTGCTGGTGAGCGCTGGTTCGTGGTGGATGTTTTCGCAGAGTTTTATTTATTTTGGCGTGCTGCACGGCATTGCGGTGATGCTCATCATCGTGCGCCTCACCGCCGCTTGGGGCGCTTGGCTGTGGCTGCTCGGCGGCTTGGCAATCGCTACAAAGTTTATAGCTGCCTACGCACATTCGGCGGGCTTTGCGGGCGCTTTTCTCAATGAAAAGACGTGGAGCGTGCTGGGTTTGATCTCGGTCAAACCGATCACCGAAGACTACGTGCCCCTGGTGCCTTGGCTGGGCGTGGTGTGGCTGGGTCTGGCGCTGGGCCAGTGGCTCTTGGCCCAGCGCCCGCAATGGCTGCAGCTTGCGCTACCAGCGGCTGCGCAACCCATCGTTTGGCTGGGCCGCTGGTCGCTCAGCTACTACATGCTGCACCAATCGGTGCTGATCGGTTTGCTGTCAGCCTATGTTTGGTTGCGCGCATAAAAAAACGCAGCCGTAGCTGCGTTTTGGAGTGCCAGCTTTTGCAAGCTCTGGTTGCTCCACCTTGGCTTATTCGATCTTGGCCTTGGCACGCAATTCTTGCTGGTAGTTCTGCAGTTTTTGCTGCTGCAATTGCTGGGTGATTTGCGGCTTGACTTGGTCTACCGGCGGCAGTTGCGCGTTGCGGATGTCGTCGACGCGGATGATGTGGTAGCCAAACTGGCTCTTCACCGCCACCTCGGTGGTCTTGCCTTTTTCGAGCTTGGTGAGGGCTTCGGCGAACTCGGGCACATAGCTGCTGGCGTTGGCCCAGTCGAGGTCGCCGCCCTTGGCGGCTGAGCCGCTGTCTTTGGAATGTTTTTTGGCCAAATCGTCAAATTTGGCACCTTTTTTTAGCTCGGCGGTGAGCTTCTTAGCCTCGGCTTCGCTCTCGACCAAAATGTGGCGCGCTTTGTACTCTTTGCCGCCGTTGGCCGCGGCAAATTTGTCGTACTCGGCCTGCACCTCAGCGTCGGTCACGGGGTTGGTTTTTTGGTAGTCGGCAAACAGCTCGCGGATCAAAATCGTTTGGCGCGTCAGCTCCAATTGGGCCTTGTAGTCTTCGCTGGCGTCTAAGCCACGTTTTTGCGCTTCTTGCATAAATACCTCGCGGGCAATCACCTCTTGGCGAATTTGCTCGCTGATCTCGGGCGTGACGGGTTTGCCCGAGCGGGCTACCTGTTGGGCCAGGGCTTCCATGCGCGCTTTGGGCACGGCTTTGCCATTGACAATGGCCACGTTTTGGGCGTCGGCGGTTTGCGCAGAAGCGGCGAGCATGGCACTGGCCATGGCGATAGAAGTCAGGCTGGCGCGAAGCAATTTGTTCATGAGAATCCTCTGAAGTCCTTAAAAATAAAGCGTTGGTAGCTACAAAAAAGAGAGCGGTTAGAGTATTTCAATGGCCAGGGCGTGTACGCCACGGTCCACAAAATCTTGCAGCGCATCATACACAAGCCGGTGCTTGGCCACACGTGTCTGGCCAGTAAACAATGCTGATGCAATGCGCACCCGAAAATGTGTGCCAAAACCGGCATCGCCCGCGCCCACATGGCCTGCGTGGGCGGCGCTTTCGTCGATCACTTGCAGTTGGCTAGGCGCGAGGCGTTCTTGCAAACGCTGCTGCAACTCGGCAGCCTGGGGCAGGGTATTGGCCATGCTCAAGACTCGGTCTTGGCAAAGCGGCTCAGATACACCGCTTGGCCAATCACAAACACCAGCATCAGGCCCATGCCGCCAAAGAGTTTGAAGTTGACCCAGGTGTCGGTGTCGTAGTGGAAGGCCACCCACAGGTTGAGCGCGCCCATGGCCGCAAAAAAACCTGCCCAGCTCCAGGTCATGACGCGCCAGGCGGGCTCGGGCAGCTGCATTTGCGAACCCATCACCGACTTGAGCAAGTTCTTTTTGAACAGGCTTTGCCCGATGATGAGCGCGCTGCCCATCAGCCAGTACAGCACGGTGGGCTTCCATTTAATGAAAGTCTCGTTGTGCGCCACCAAGGTGGCTCCGCCAAACAGCACGATCACGCCCAGGCTGACCCATTGCATGGGCTCGACTTTGCCGTTCTTGTAGCGCAGCCACAAAATTTGCGCCACGGTGGCCACGATGGCCACACCGGTGGCGACGTAGATGCCCGCAAATTTGAAGGCGGCAAAAAACAAAATGATGGGGAAAAAGTCGAGCAAAAGTTTCATGGCAAGGCGTGGTTGGCGAGGCGCTATTCGCTGGGGTTGAAGTCGAGAGAGGCAGAGTTCATGCAATAACGCAGGCCACTGGGCGAGGGGCCGTCGTTGAACACATGGCCCAAGTGTGCACCGCATTCGGCGCAGACGGTTTCGGTGCGGCGCATGCCGTGGCTGGTGTCGGTGATTTCATGCACAGCGCCGGGCCGCGCCAGCGAGAAGCTGGGCCAACCGCAGCCTGCGTCGAATTTGGTGTCGGCGTCAAACAAGGGGTTGCCACAGCACATGCATTCGTAGCTGCCCTCGTCCCACTGGGCTTCGAGTTTTCCGGTGTAGGGTCGCTCGGTCGAGGCCTTGCGGGTTACGTCAAAGGCGCCGGGCTCGGCACCTTTGCGCTCGAGTACGGCGCGCCACTCGGCATCGGTTTTGGTAATGGGGTAGCCCATGGCATGTCTCCTGGTAGGTTGAGAAGATGGTTTTTATGATGAGCAGCTAATTTCAATCGAGGCGGCCCAGCTGGGCGGAAAGTCGGCATAGCTGGCATGCGCTGGGTGCTCCTCGAATGGGTTTTGTAGCAGCGTCAACAAGGTGTTGACTTCAGAAAAGTCTTTTAGTTTCGCGGCCTGGATGGCTTTTTCACCCAAATGGTTGCGCAGCAGGTATTTGGGGTTGGTTTTGAGCATCAAATCGGCCACTGAGGCCCGTTGTATATGCGTAGAGCGCTCTGAATATTGTAGCGACCAGGCGTCGAAGGCGCGGCGGTCTAAGAACAGGTCGCGGGGGTTGTTGGCGCTTTGGCTGGTGTTTTCGGCAGGATTTTCTGCAGATATTGGCCGGCTTGGCTGCGGCGTGTCAGGCAGGGCCATTTGCTCGGACAGCCTGCGCCAAAAGATGCTGTAGTCCACCCGCTCGGTGGCCAGCAATTTCAAGATGCCCTCAATCAATGCCATGTCGGTTTCTTGGACATCGACCAAACCCAGCTTGGCACGGTAGGCCGCTTGCAAAGCCTGCGGGTATGCGCTTTTGTAGGACTCTAAAGCCGACAGCGCCAGTTCTTGGGCTGCATTGGCCTCGCCCAGCAAGGGCATAAGCGCTTGGCCTAGGCAAAACAGGTTCCAGTAGGCGATGTTGGGCTGGCGGTTGTAGGCGTAGCGGCCCTGGGTGTCCGAGTGGTTGCAAATGTGGCTGGGTACAAAAGCGTCTAAGAACTGAAACGGGCCGTAGTCGATGGTCAGGCCCAAGATGCTCATGTTGTCGGTGTTCATCACGCCGTGGCAAAAGCCTACCGCCTGCCACTGCGCCACCATGCAAGCGGTGCGTTCGCTCACCGCTTGCAGCAAGGCAGCATAGGGGTTGCCGCCAAAAGCCGTTGGCTGCGCACACATGGGGTAAAAGCGTGCGATGGTGTAGTCGGCCAAGGCTTTAAGCTCGCCGTGCTGGCCGGTGTAGGCAAAGTGCTCGAAGTGGCCAAAGCGCACAAAGCTGGGTGCCACGCGGGTCACCACCGCGGCGGTCTCTAGGGTTTCGCGCTGGATCGGCGCATCGGAGCCGGTGACGCAGAGCGCCCGCGTCGTCGCAATGCCCAGCGCGTGCATGGCCTCAGAGCATAAAAATTCGCGGATTGAACTGCGCAAGACAGCGCGGCCATCGCCACCGCGCGAGTAGGGCGTGCGGCCTGCGCCTTTGAGCTGCCACTCCAGCCTGCCCTGGGCCGTGGCCTGCTCGCCCAGGCAGATGGCGCGGCCGTCGCCCAATTGTCCGGCCCACACGCCAAACTGGTGGCCGCTGTAGACGCTGGCATAGGGCACGCTGCCGCTCAGCAGGGCATTGCCGCTCAGGGCTTGCAGTGCCTCGTTGCTGCTTAGCCATGCATCGCCCAGTCCGAGTTCGCGCGCCAAGGCTAGGCTGGTGCCCACCCAATAGGGTGGGTAGGGCGCGGGCAGGGGCGTGGGCTGCAGGGCGGTGTAAAAAGCGGGGCCCAGGTGGGCAAAACGCTCTTGCGCGGGGCTGGGGCTGAGGAAAGAGAAGGCGGCGCTTGGCGTGGTGCTCATGCAGCAATTGTCCCGCAAGACGGCGCGCCCGATTTTCTGCGCGTGCCAACCCCCGCCGCGCTTGAGGGCAATCCCGTAGCTCGACCTGCGCTGGCTTAGGCAATACTCGGGCCTGTGCCGCAAGCCATGCGGCCCTTCGCTGCCCCGTGTCGTCAGGGCAGTTAACCAATCAAGGAGTTCGTATGCTGGGTTTAATGCAGAGCCAAGAGTTGCTCATTTCTTCGCTCATCGAGCATGCCGAGCGCCACCACGGCGAGATTGAAATCGTCTCGCGCCGCGTCGAGGGCGACATCCATCGTGGCAGCTACAAAACCATTGCCCAGCGCTCGCGCCAAGTGGCCAATGCCTTGGATGCGATGCACTTGCAGTTTGGCGACCGCGTAGCGACCCTGGCCTGGAACGGCTATCGGCATTTTGAGCTGTACTTTGGCGTCAGTGGCTCGGGCCGCGTGCTGCACACCTTGAATCCGCGCCTGCACCCCGAGCAGGTGGTGTGGATTGCCAACCACGCCGAAGACGTGGTGCTGTGTTTTGACGCCAGCTTCTTGCCCTTGGTCAAAGCCGTGCACAGCCAGTTTGCTACCGTCAAACACTTTGTCATGCTCTGCGATGCTGCGGCGCTGCCCGCCGACACCGGCATACCTGGTTTGCAGAGCTACGAGGCCTGGATTGCTGGGCACAGCAGCCAATACAGCTGGCCGCAGTTTGACGAGAACAGTGCTTCCTCGATGTGCTACACCAGTGGCACCACGGGCAACCCCAAGGGCGTGCTGTACAGCCACCGTTCCACACTCTTGCACACCTTTGCGGCGGGCCTGCCCGACGCGCTGGACTGCTCGTGCCGTGACACCATCTTGCCTGTGGTGCCGATGTTCCATGCCAATGCTTGGGGCCTGCCCTATGTGGCTTGCATGGTGGGTGCCAAAATGGTCTTCCCCGGCGCGGCCTTAGATGGCAAGTCTTTGCACGACTTGATGGTCAGCGAGCATGTGACTTTCTCTGCCGGCGTGCCCACCATCTGGCAGGGCTTGCTGGCCTATATGGACGCCAACAAGCTGCAGTTTGCAGGTATGAACCGCACCGTGATCGGCGGCGCGGCCTGCCCCTTGGCCATGATCCAAAAGTTTGACCAAGACTATGGCGTGCAAGTCATCCAAGGCTGGGGCATGACCGAGATGAGCCCACTGGGCACCACCAGCACGCTCAAGTCCAAACACTTGGGCCTGCCACCAGAACAGCGCTGGGAAGTGCAGGCGCGCCAAGGCCATGGCATGTTT